>SVMS01000037.1 GCA_015067255.1 Oscillospiraceae bacterium | reverse complement strand
AATAACGCAGGCAGGGATAGCTTTCCTAAAAGATTGGAGCAAATTTACGATAGTCTCGTTACTATTATAAATAAATACAGACCTGATGCTATGGCTGTTGAAGAGTTGTTTTTCAATACCAATGTAAAAACAGGTATAGCGGTGGGACACGCAAGAGGAGTTATTCTGTTAGCTGCACAAAAAAGCGGTGTTTCTCAATATGAGTACACACCCCTACAGGTTAAACAAGCTGTAGTAGGTTACGGAAGAGCAGAAAAAAAACAGGTTATGGAAATGACAAGAATTCTTTTAAATCTAAAAGAAATTCCAAAGCCTGACGATACGGCAGATGCTCTTGCAATCGCAATATGTCATGCGCATAGTGCAAACAGAGCAGTTAAGCTTTAATTTATTGACAAAGTATTTATATTGATATTATACTTGTTAATATTAAAAATATAAAATATTGAGTAAAGGGGTATACATTATGGAAAGAGAATACAGATTAAAAATCAGCGGATTGGAATGCAGAGTTTTAAGTGCTGAACCAGAGGAAAAAATAAGAGAAATAGCTAATGATATTGAGGCAAGAATAGAAGAAATCACAAGCCAAAATGAAAGAGTATCAGTTGCTCTTGCAGCTGTTATTGCAGCTATGGGAATATATGAGGATTTGTATGAGGAACGCAAAGTATCCGATAATCTCAGAGCACAAATCAAGAGCTATTCTGATGATGCATCTAAGGCTTTGGCTGACAAGGAAGATGCCTTTACAGAGATTGACAGACTTCGCAGAGAAATTGACTCTCTCAGAAACAGATTAGCACAAAACAGGTGAAAAAGCGTTTAGAGGTGCTTGCTCCTGCCGGAAGTATGGAGCATATAAAAGCAGCAGTAGCTGCAGGCGCAGATGCTATTTATTTTGGAGCTTCTGCATTTAATGCAAGGCGACTTGCTAAGAATATAGACGATAGCGAAATTAAAAAAGCCGTGGACTATTGCCATAAAAGAGGCGTTTGCGTTCACGGCACTTTAAACATTCTTATAAACGACAGAGAGCTTGAAGATGCGATAAAAACAGCTAAGCTTTTTTATGAGGCGGGTGCTGATGCTTTAATAGTACAAGATATAGGACTTGCTTCTGTTTTATCTGAAATTATGCCTCAGATGCCTCTTCATGCAAGTACTCAGTTGGCGGCTCATAATTTAGAAGGTGTTTTATTCTTAGAAAAAATGGGCTTTAAAAGAGTTGTTTTAGCAAGAGAGCTGTCTATAAAAGAAATAGAGTATATTTGTAAAAATTCAAATGTTGAAACCGAAGTTTTTGTCCACGGAGCACTTTGCTATTGTGTATCTGGGCAGTGTTATTTCAGCAGTGTAATAGGACAAAGAAGCGGAAACAGAGGACTATGTGCTCAGCCCTGCAGACTGCCATATACAATCAGTGGTAAATCAGGCTTCCCTTTAAGCTTAAAGGATTTGTGCGCAGGAGATAAGCTTAAACAGCTTTTTGAGGCAGGGGTAGACAGTATAAAAATCGAAGGCAGAATGAAGTCAGTTAACTATGTCTATTCTGCAACAAAAGCATATTCAGATACTGTAAAGTCATATACTTTTACACATAAACAACGTAAAGAGCTTGCAGATACTTTTTCAAGAAGCGGATTTACTACCGCTTATCTTGAAAACAATATTTCAAAAGATATGTTTGGAATAAGAGAAGAAAGCGATAAAGACATTACTAAAGCTCAAGCAGCATATAAATTTGTGCAAAAAAAAGAGATTGAAAACCCTATTGAAAATAGATATTCGCCTATTTTTGAATATAATCCTATTGAAATATCTAACGCATATTTTGAAAAAAAGCCGAAAATAATATGTAAATTTAAAAAATTAAATCAAATACCCGATGGCTTTTCGAGCTTTTTCTGGCTTGATATTTCTCAATTTGATGATAATATCAAATATGAAAATTTCGGACTGTATTTACCACCATTTATTGCAGACAGTAATATTGATAAGCTTAAGGAAACTTTGATAAAAGCTTATAAAAAGGGAGTTAAAAAGCTTTTAGTAGGCAATATAGGACTTATTGAGCTTGGAAAAGCTATGGGCTTTGAGATACACGGTGACTTTGAGCTTAATGTTTTTAATTCAACCAGTGCTTTGTTTTACAGTAAATATTTAAAAAGCATTACGCTTTCGCCTGAACTCTTGACAGCTCAAATAAGAGATATAAGAAAATGTACAAGAATGGGAATTATAGGTTATGGAAGATTGCCGCTTATAACATCCCGTGCTTGCTTATTTAAGGCTCATACTGTTTGCGGAAAATGTAAAACACCTATTATTCTTAAAGACAGGAAAAACGAAAAATTCCCTGTTTATTCTGACTTTGGCTGTATAAACCGAATTTATAATTCAAAACCGCTTTATGTAGGCGATTTATCGGAAATAAAGGCAATGGGAGTTAATTTTATAAGGCTTGATTTTATTGATGAAAATAAAAAACAGGTTAAAAAAATTATTGATGCCTTTAAAACACATAAAAAAGCAGATTTTGAATATACAAGAGGTTTATACAAAAGAAAGGTTTTGTAAATGATTGTAAAGATTAAAAGAGAAAATGATACTATACCTATGCCTTTGAAAGCGACAAGCGGAGCGGCGGGTATGGATTTATGTGCAAATATTGAGGAAAGCTTAACAATTTTGCCACATACTCCTGTTAAAATTAAAACAGGAATATCAATAGAAATCCCTGATAGCAGTTGCGTTGGCTTAGTTTTTGGAAGAAGTGGAATGGGTATAAACCACGGTATAACTCTTTCAAATTCTGTGGGCGTCATTGACAGCGATTACAGAGGAGAAATTTGTGTAGGTCTTATAAATAATTCTGAAAAGCCTTATACAATCAATCCTATGGACAGAATTGCGCAGCTTGTTTTTATGAATTTTATCAATGTTGAATTTGAGGAAGCTTATGAGCTGTCTGAAACAAAGCGAAACAAATCTGGCTTTGGTTCAACAGGAAAATAGGTTTGTCCTTTTAAACGGGTGGAGGTGATTTTTTGCAATTTTTCAAAAATAAATTTACATTATTCCTTTGCATAGTTATTTTGTTTTTACTTGGTTGTCTTTTGTATTCCTTGACAACCGATAATTCTACTGTTATTGAAGGAACAGGCGGAACTGTTGTTACTGTACCTCAAAAAGGCTCAGTAGGGATAGGTGGATTTATTAACAAATTTGTAGAAAGATTTACAAATTATGAAAACATAAAACAAGAGAATGAGGAACTCAAAAAACAGATTAAGGAATATGAAGATAATATTGCCGATGCTAAAAGGCATTCGGAAGAAAACGAAGAGCTTAAAAGCTTGCTTGAAATAAAAGAAAAAAATCCTAATTTTGTTTTTGAAGAGGCAAAAGTAATTGCAAAAGACCCGGGAGATTGGTTTTTCACCTTTACTATTGATAAAGGAAGTATGCACGGTGTTAAGGCAGGACAGCCTGTTATTACTTCTGACGGACTTGTAGGAAAAATAAAAACGGTTTCCTTAACATATTCTAAAGTAGTTTCTATTATTGATACAGAATGTGTAACCGGTGCTATGGTTGTGAGAACAGGTGATGCAGCAGTTGTTGAAGGCGATTTCTTGCTTTCACAAAGTGGTTTATGCAAGCTTTCTTTTTTTGACAATATGGTAAATCTCAATAGAGGAGATATTATTGATACGTCGGGTTTGGGCGGAGTTTTTCCGTCAGGAATAAGAATAGGCAGAGTTGAAGATATTTTGCCTGAGGAAAACGGGATTTCCAATTACGCAATAGTCAGACCGGCGGTTAATTTTGAAAAAATAAGGAATGTTTTTATTATAAAATCCTTTGAAATAGAGGAGAGTACTGATGAAGCTGAAGACGTATCGTCAAAGGATAGTAATTAAATATGCTGCCTATATACTGTTGCTGACAGTGCTTTTTCTCTTTCAAACCTCTCCGTTTCGTTCTATAAGGCTTTTAAATGTAACTCCTGAGCTTATTCTTCCGGCTGTTTTACTTGTTGCTATGTACGATGGAGAGAGAGTAGGAGCAATATGCGCAATTTTTGCAGGCTTAATTTATGATGCAAACAGTGCTATTGTTGGCTTTAATACTGTCTTTTTTATAATAGCTGCATATTTGACGGGTATTTTAATTTCTACTCAAATAAAAAGAAATGTAATAAGTGCAATAATAATATGCAGTATTTGTGTGTTTTTCCTCAACCTTATAACCTATATTGCTTTTATCGGTTTAAGAGGGGAATGGCACTTGCTTTATGTTCTTAAATCAATTATTTTACCTAAAACCATATATACTTTTTTTGTTTCTGCGGCATTGTATTTTGTATTCTATTTTATAAAAATGTATTTGTTTGCTGAGGAAACTGATATTTCATAATTAAAATAAAAGGGGGTTTGCTTCGTTGAACAAAAGTATAAAAAGAGCTGTTTCGTTTGTTATTTTTGTAGCATTGATTTTTGTGCTATATGGAGCAAGACTTGTTTATTTACAGCTTATTTGCGGTGAAAGCTATCTTGAAAAATCTCAAAAAAGTGTCTTGAGAAGCGCAACCGTTATTGCACCCAGGGGCGAGATTGTAGATAGATTAGGCAGACCTCTTGTTTCTAACCGTATAGGATATACAGTTACACTGGAAAAAGATATGATGGAAGATATAAATGCTACGTTGAAACGTCTTGTTGAAGTTTTAGATGAAAACGGAGATGTTTTTGAAGATAATTTTCCTATTACATTAAATGAACCTTATGATTTTTTGGAATATAACACTGAAAACAAAGGTGTGTTATCTTCATCTTTTAAAGCTTATCTTAAAAAACGTAAAATAAACATAGAATCAACTCCTCAGGAAATTGTTACACAGCTTAAGTCTTATTATGAATTAAATGACTATGATGAGCTTATGGCAAGAAAAATTATAGGTATCCGCTGTGAGCTTGATTTAGGCGGTTATGCTGCTACTGGATATATATTGGCAAATGATATTTCGATTAACTCGGTTACTAAAATTAAAGAGGATTATGAAAATTTTAAAGGTATAAGCGTCGATACTACACCGATTCGAGAGTATGATCAAGCGGATATTGCAGCACATATTTTAGGTAGGGTCGGAATGATATATGCCGAAGAATATCCTGCTTTAAAAGCACAGGGGTACAGTCTTAACGACCAAGTTGGTAAAGACGGAATCGAAAATACTTGCGAAAAATATCTGAAAGGAATAAACGGTTTAAAGCAAGTAGAAAAAAACACATCGGGACAGATAACCTCTATAATAGAAAGTAAACAGGCTATTCCCGGAAATAATGTTATTTTGACAATAGACAGCGATTTACAAAGAGTTGCGGAAAAAGCTCTTGAAAAAAGAATTAATGAAATAAAAGAAGAGGCTTATACCGTTTACGGACGAGATGGTATGGGTGCAGACGTCCAAGGCGGTGCTGTGGTAGTTGTTGAGGTTAACACAGGGGAAATTTTAGCACTTGCAAATTATCCCACATATAAGCTTGAAACCTACAACAAGGATTTTTCGGAAAATATAAATAACCCTTTGAAACCGCTTTTGAACAGGGGAATTTCGGGAACTTATCCGCCCGGCTCAACCTTTAAAATGCTTACGGGTATAGCGGGATTAGAAGAAAAGGTAGTTAATATAAATACTACTTACAGTTGTTACGGCAGCTACACTTATTACGCAGATGCAGGATATTCTCCGAGATGTTATGCAGGAATGGCACACGGAACAAATGCAATTGACGGCGCTATAAGACATTCCTGTAACGGATATTTCTTTGATATAGGTCGTTTGATTGGTATTGATAAGCTCAATCAATGGACTAAATTATTTGGCTTTGGCGCTAAAACAGGAATAGAACTTCCCGGAGAAGCTGAAGGAATAATAGCAAGCAGACAGTATTCGGAAGAAGTATTAGATAGAATATGGACTGCAGGAAACACAATACAGGCGGCAATCGGTCAATCGGATAATATGTTTACTCCGATTCAGCTTGCAGGTTATGTTCAAACTATCGCTTCGGAGGGTAAAAGATATAAGCTTCATATAGTTAAATCTGTTAAAAGCTATCATTACGATAAAATTATTTTGGAGAATACTCCGGAGTTAGTTGAAAATATTGAACTATCCAAGGATACTGTTTCAAGTGTTAAAAAGGGTATGGAACGTGTTATGCTTGAAACATCTATAGCGTGGCGTTTTGCCGATTTAGGAATAAAAGTAGCGGGTAAAACAGGAACTGCTCAAGTGCCAAAAGGTTCAGCTAACGGTACCTTTGTGTGTTATGCTCCGGCAGATGACCCTCAAATTGCTATTGCGGTTGTAGTAGAGCATGCGGGAGAGGGCGGACTAATTTCACCTATTGCAAAGGATATTTTAGCATCATATTTTTCCGTTAAAGAAACAGGAGACACAATTGATAGGGAAAGCGTTTTAATAAGTTAGTAAAATTGTATGTAAAATTAAATTTAATTAGTTAAAAATGTAAAAATTTTAAAAAAACTCTTTACGAAAAACTCTTTTTATGCTATTATAATGGTTGATTAAAAATGAAGAGGTGAGAGGGTTGGCTGAAGTAATTACCGTGGCATCTGGAAAAGGCGGAGTCGGTAAAACTTCGATTTGTGCGGCACTTTCAGCTGCTCTTGCTAAAAAAGGAAAAAAAGTCTTAGTAATTGATGCGGATGCAGGATTAAGAAATCTTGACCTTGTATTCGGAATGCAGGACTTATGTATTTATGATTACTTGGATTTGTACATGGAAAGATGTGATTTTGAAGAGTGCGCTATATCGCACCCTTCCTTAGAAAATCTTTTTATTGTTGCAGCACCGGTCAACTGTATTGAAGCTTTGGAAAATAAAAATGCTTTAAAACATATTTGTTCCCTTGCTTCCGATAAGTTTGATTTTATTTTTATTGATGCTCCTGCAGGAATAGGGGACGGATTTTACAGTGCTATATATCCTGCTGACAGAGTATACATTATTGCAACCCATGATACAACTTCAATGAGAGATGCTGAAAGAGCTGCTAATCTTGCAAAACAGGCGGGAATTTACGAGTGCCGTCTTATTATTAATAGAGTTCGTTCAAATCTTTTGAAAAAGAAGCTTGCTGCGAATATAGATGATATGATTGATGCGGTTTGTGTACGCCTTATAGGTGTCGTTCCCGAAGATGAAGGGATAATAGTTTTTTCAAATGCGGGAATTCCTGCTGCTCTTTGTAAAAGCATATCAACTAAAGCTATTGATAATATAGCCCGTAGAATATGCGGAGAAAAAATAGATTTGTTTAAATTTTGGAAATATTAGTGGAGGTTTAAATATATGAATATTGCGCTTATTGCACATGATAAAAAGAAGGAACTTATGGTACAGTTCTGTATCGCTTATTGCGGTATTTTAAGTAGACATTCTCTTTGCGCTACCGGAACAACAGGAAAGCTTGTATCTGAAGCTACAGGTTTAAAAATCAATTCATTTTTAAGCGGTGCTCAAGGTGGAGACCAGCAGATTGCAGGAAGAATTGCATATAACGAAATTGATATTTTGCTGTTTTTCCGTGACCCCATTACAGCAAAATCAACTGAGCCTGATGAAATGTCTCTTTTGCGTCTTTGTGATATGCACAATATTCCGGTTGCTACAAATGCAGCAACTGCTGAGGTGCTTATAATGGCGCTTGACAGAGGGGACTTGAATTGGCGTGATATTGTAAATCCAAAAAAATAAATTTAAAAACATATTACAATATTTTTTCTATTGCCAAAGCCCAATAGCATTTTATTTATGAGGCTGACCGAAAGGACAGCCTCTTTGTTATGTATATACACGATATTGAATATAAAAAGGAATGAAAAATATGAAGCTTATAACAAGCTTACCGAGAGGAACAAGAGATATTCTTCCGGAAGAATGTAAAAAATGGCAGTATATTGAGGATGTTATCAGAAAAACAGCTCAAAGCTTTAATTTGAATGAGGTAAGATTTCCCACATTTGAACACAGAGCTCTTTTTGAACACGGAGTAGGAGATAATACTGATGTTGTTCAAAAAGAAATGTATACCTTTTTCGATAAAGGCGGAAGAGAGATTACTCTTCGTCCCGAAGGTACATCAGGAGTTGTAAGGCTTGTTTTGGAAAACGGTCTTTTTGCTCAAAGCCTTCCGCAAAAGCTTTATTATCTTATTTCGTGCTTTAGATATGAGAAGCCGCAGGCGGGAAGACTCAGAGAATTCCATCAGTTTGGAATAGAGTTTTTCGGAGCTTCTGACCCTTCTGCAGATGCTGAAATAATTTCTTGTGCAAAAACTATTTTTGATAATTTAAAAATAAAAAATTTATCACTTGAGATTAACTCCATAGGCTGTAAAGAATGTCGTGAAAAATATTATAATGCATTAAGAGAATATTTTTCTTCCTATTCAGATGATTTGTGCGAAACCTGTAACAGCCGTTTGCAGAAAAATCCTATGCGTATTCTTGACTGTAAGAGTCAGATATGTTCAAAAATTGCTGATAACGCCCCTAAAATTCTTGATTATATCTGCGATGATTGTAAAAATCATTTTGAGGGTGTTAAAGAATTACTCGATATAATGAATATAAAATATACTGTTAATCCTCATATAGTAAGAGGTCTTGATTATTACAGCGGTACTGTTTTCGAATTTGTTTCCAATGAAATAGGCGCACAGGGAACTGTTTGCGGAGGCGGACGTTATGACGGCCTTTCACAAATAATCGGAGACCAGGCTTTAGCGGGTATAGGCTTTGCTATGGGATTAGAACGAATTTTGCTTCTTATGGAAGCACAAGGCATAGAGTTTGACACTCAGCCTAAATCCGATATTTATTTTGCTTATATTGGTGAAAAAGGAAAAAATGAAGCAATAAAACAAACACTTGTTTTACGTCGATTGGGATTTTCTGCAGAAACAGATATTGTTGGCAGAGGATTAAAGGCGCAAATGAAATATGCCGATAAAATAAATGCGCGTTATACAGTTGTTTTGGGTGATAATGAGGTTGAAGCTCAGAAAGCTGTAATTAAAGATATGCAATCCGGCGAAAAAACAGAAATTGAAATAGAAAAAATAATTGAATTTTTGAAATAAAGGAATTGAGCTATATGAAAAGAACAAAATATTGCGGAAATTTTAACTCATCTGATATAGGTCAGGTACATACTGTTACGGGATGGGTACAAAGAACAAGAAATCTCGGCGGTCTTTTATTTATTGATTTGAGAGATAGAACAGGTATTGTTCAGCTTACCTTTGATGAAGCTTACAGCAAGGAGCTTTTTGATAAAGCTTATTCCATACGTTCTGAGTTTGTTTTGCAAGCAACAGGAAAGGTAAGAGGAAGAGGAGAAGGAGCAATAAATAAAACTATTGCTACAGGTGAAGTAGAAATTCTTGTTGATGGTTTGACTGTATTGTCAGTTGCTCAGACCCCACCCTTTGAAATTGTTGAAAACTGTCAGACAAACGAAGAGCTACGTTTAAAATATCGTTATTTGGATTTAAGACGCCCAGATGTTCAAAGATGTCTTATGCTACGTCATAGAGTAGTAAAAATCGCAAGAGATTACTACGATAAAAATGGATTTTTAGAGATAGAAACTCCTATAATGACTAAAAGTACCCCTGAAGGTGCAAGAGACTATTTGGTGCCCAGCAGAGTGCATCCCGGCTCATTCTATGCGCTTCCTCAGTCACCTCAGTTGTATAAACAGCTTCTTATGTTATCAGGATATGATAGATATATGCAAATTGCCCGTTGCTTCCGTGACGAAGATTTGCGTGCTGACAGACAGCCTGAATTTACTCAGATAGACTTGGAAATGTCATTTATTGATGAAAATGATATTATGAGCATAAATGAAGGCTTTATCAAAAAAGCTTTTGAAGAAGCTTTGGGTATTGAAATACAAACTCCATTTTTAAGAATGCCCTATAAAGAGGCTATGGACAGATTTGGCTCTGATAAGCCTGATATCCGCTTCGGTTTTGAACTTTGTGATATTTCAAAAGAAGTGGAAAACTGCGGCTTTAAGGTATTTGACAGTACTTTAGAAAACGGCGGCAGTGTTCGTTGTATTAATATTAAAGGCTTTGCACAGAATATGTCACGCCGTGAAATAGACGGACTTGCAGAATTTGTTAAGACTTACGGTGCAAAGGGACTTGCTTGGATGAAATCTCTAAACGGAGAAGTAACATCATCCTTTGCTAAATTTATTACCGATGAGCAAGTGCTTGAGAATATTAAGAAAAAAGCTGATTTTGAAGACAATGATGTTATCTTTGTAGTGGCTGATAAGAATTCTGTAGTATATGCTTCTTTGGGTGCATTACGTTGCGAAATTGCTAAGAGATTACAGCTTATTAACGAGGATGAATATAAATTCCTTTGGGTTACCGAATTTCCTCTTGTTGAATTTGATGAAGAGGAAAACCGTTGCGTAGCTATGCATCATCCTTTTACTGCACCTATGGAAGAAGATATTGAGTATATGGAAACAGAGCCGTTGAAAGTACGTGCAAGAGCGTATGATATGGTTTTAAACGGCGTTGAATTGGGTGGCGGTTCTATAAGAATTCACTCTCAGGAGCTTCAGCAAAAGATGTTCCGTACTCTTGGATTTACCAATGAAGAGGCTCAGGATAAATTTGGATTTTTATTAAACGCATTCAAATACGGAGTACCTCCTCACGGTGGCTTGGCATTTGGTCTTGACAGACTTATTATGCTTATGGCTAAGAGAGATTCTATACGTGACGTTATTGCTTTCCCGAAAGTACAAAATGCATCAGAGCTTATGAACTCTTGTCCTTCTGAGGTTGAAGCTAAGCAACTTGAAGAACTAAGCATTAAAATAGATATTAAACAAAATTAAAAATTTATTTACAATTTTTTATATTAAATTACATTTTTTATAGTTTTAAATATTGTAAATTAAAACTATATAATTTGTGTGAAAGGAAAAAGCAAATGATAGAAGTTAGTAATTTATCTAAGCTTTACGGTTCTAAGGTTGCAGTAAATAATGTTAACTTCAGCATAGAAGCCGGCGAAATTGTCGGACTGTTAGGTCCTAACGGTGCGGGAAAGTCGACAACTATGAACATAATGACCGGTTATTTGTCTGCTAATACGGGAACTGTTAAAATCGGCGGATTTGATATTTTTGAAAATCCTGCAGCGGCGAAAAAGAAAATAGGATATTTGCCTGAACAGCCACCTTTATATTTTGATATGACTGTTAAAGAGTATCTTAATTTTGTTTATGACCTTAAAGGATGTACTCTTGAAAGAAAGCCCCATATAAAAGAAGTGTGTGAGGTTGTTAAAATAAAAGATGTTTATAATCGTCTTATAGGAAATCTTTCAAAAGGCTATAAACAAAGAGTGGGACTTGCTCAGGCTTTAATAAATGCGCCCGAAGTGCTTATTCTTGACGAGCCTACTGTAGGTCTTGACCCTAAAGAAATAATTGAAATAAGAAATCTTATTAAAAGACTCGGAAAAAGCAGAACAGTTATTTTAAGCTCACATATTCTTTCAGAAATTCAAGCGGTATGCGAAAGAATTCTTGTTATCAATAACGGACGTCTTGTTGCTGACAGTACTCAGGATTTACTTACAAAAGAAAATACAAATCTTAAAATGTCAATACGCATAGGAGCAAATCAAAATGAAGCTCTTAAGGTGTTAAAAAATATTGACGGAGTAAAATACTGTGAGCCTACAACAAGCTTTGAAAAGGGAACCTGTGATTTCCTTATAGAAGCTCAGTCAGGAATTGATATCAGACGTCCTATGTTTAAAGCTCTTGCAGAGAAGGATATGCCTATTTTAGAGCTCAAACCTGTAGATATGACTCTTGAAGATGCATTCCTTAATATAGTTGGTGAAAATAAAGGAGGAATAAAAGAATGATTGCTATTTTGAAAAAAGAATTGCGCTCAATGTTTTTATCTCCTCTTGCATATGTAGTTATAGGCGGCTTTACTTTTCTTTCAGCTTTTTCTTTTTTATCTTCAACTTTGGCATCTATGACAAGTGATGTAACATCATTTTTTTCAAGTCTTGTCCTTTGGATAATTATTATTGTTGCGATTTTGTCAATGAAGATATTTTCAGATGAAAAGAAATCAAAAACAGACCAATTGTTGCTTACCTCTCCTGTTTCTTTAACACAAATTGTATTAGGTAAATTTTTAGCAAGCTATATTGTTTATTTAATTTCAATGGCTATAACCTTTATTTATATGCTGATTGTTGTTATTTTCGGTCAGCTTGAATGGGGAATTGTTTTTGCTAATTATTTGGGATTGTTTCTTTTAGGAGCGGCTGTTGTTTCAATAGGTGTATTTGTATCTTCTCTTACAGAAAGTGCTCTTGTAAGTGCACTCTTAACTCTTATCATTTTATTTCTTTCCTATCTTGCCAGCTCCTTTGCCTATGTTATTGTTTCATTTACAACAGGACTTCCCGAGATAATTGTAAGCGGTATCAGCTCTTTTATCGGTGTACTTGCAATTTTTGATAAATATAATACTTTTGCATCAGGAATGCTTGATTTTACTGCTATTGTGTATTATTTAAGCATAACAGCGATATTTTTATTCTTAACTGTAAGAGTATTTGAAAAGAGGAGGTGGAGTTAACAATGGCAGATAAAAATGTAAAAAAACAATTTAAAAGCTCAAGAAAAAGAAAAATGGCTACCTTGTCAACAGGAATCGTTGTAGGCTTTATAGCAATTGTTGTTATCTTTAACGTTGTTTTAAATATGCTTGTTGAGCGTTTTCCTATGAAGCTTGACGTTACCAGTGAAAACATTTATGAGCTTACTGATGATACAATAGACCTTCTAAAAACGGTAAAAACCAATACAGAGATTACTGTTCTGTTTGGAGAAGAAAGCTTGCCTGCTTATTTGACAGAGATGCTCGATAACTATAAGCGCTATAGCTCATCAATTTCTGTTAAATATATTGATACAATTAAAAACCCTGATTATATCAAAAACAGAGAATGGACTGATTTGTCTTCCGATGCAGCTATTGTTGTTTCCACTGATTTAAGATATAAGGAAATCACAAGTGCGGATTTATTTGATGAAAACAGCAATTTCAAGGGAGAACAGGCTATTTCTTCGGGTATTATTTATGCTACCAAAGATGTAGTTTATGATGTTATTTTTATAACAGGACACGGTGAAGAATACGATAACGGTTTTAAAGGCTTACTTTCCAATAATGGATATAAAGTAACCTCATCAGAATTGCAAAAGGCAGAAATTACTGAAAACACAAAGGCTATTTTTATTAACAATCCTTTAACTGATTTCACCTCCGAAGAGATTGATTTATTGGATAAAATAATGACCAATGATGAAAATTACGGAATAAATACATTTGCTTTCTTTTCAGCATCAACTCCCAAGCTTGAAAAATTGGAAAATTATATTGCAGAGTGGGGAATAGGTATAGGAAATGAAAAGGTTGTAGAATCAACCTCCAATATTTCTATTTATACCTATACTCAGTCCTTGACTTATTCTGATACTTCTATTATAGGTACAGCGAAAAACTATAATTTCCATACATTTTTAGGAGAAGCAAGACCTTTATCAATTCTTTTTGATGCTAAGGACTCTATTGTAAGCGTTTCAAGTATAATTTCAAGCTCAGAGGATTCTATTGCTAAGCCTTCGAGCGTTGAAATAAAAGACGTATACGACCTTGAAAAAGATGAAGGGGATATTGACGGTCCTTTCAATGTAGTGGTTCGTTCCAAAAAGCTCAGATATGATAACGATAATGACAATAAGGAGCTCTCCGGAAGTCTTATAGTTTCAGGAACATCTGCTATTTCAGATGAAGCTTTTCTTTCTACAAGTATGTTTGGAAACAGCCGTTTCATTGTTAATGTTTTAAATTCTGTTTCCGGACTTAATGAAACAGGGTTTGCTATAGTTGCTAAAACAATAGCGGCAGAACCTCTTAATGCTTCAGGAAATATCGTTTCAATATTTATAATGCTCTTTGTATTTATGATTCCGATAGTACTTATAATAATCGGTGTTATAATATACATGAGGAGAAAACACTTATGATAAAAAATATTAAAGGTATTATTGCTATTGCAATTGTAGCAGTGGTTTTGGTTGTTGCTCTTTTACTACTGTTGTTATTTCCTTCAAAGGATGCAGATTCAAGCTCTGAGCTTTCTTCAGAGCCTGTAAAAGTATTTGAAGTTGATAAATCAACAGTTACTGCTATTGATGTAAAAAATCAAAACGGAGAAATTTCTCTTGTAAAAGAAGGAAACGATTTTAAACTTAAAGGTAAAGATTCACTGCCTCAAAACATATCGAAAATTTCATCTGTTGTTTCTGAGGTCGTAAAAATTGAAGCTACACAATCTGTAAATAAAGCTCCTGAGGATTTATCTATCTACGGATTGTCTGAGCCAAAAGCGACTATCACCGTTTCTCAAAACGACGGAGCTTCTCATACAATTCTTTTGGGAGATGAAGCGTTAAACGGGGGAATATATTTAAAAAAAGGCGATAGTGACGAGGTTTTCCTTGTAGATGCATATGATTTTTACTGTTATGAATATACTAATTTGGATTTATATACAACTTCAACTGATACTAAGGCTACAAACGAAAACGTTAAATATGTAAAGCTTATTAATGGAAATAAAACTGTATATGAATTAGAGGTTCTTTCAGACGAAGAAATCAAAAAAAACGAGGGAACATATCAGTCTATTTATGAAATGGTTGCCCCTGTTAAGTGTGCTACAGATACTGAAACTGTTTCTAAGGTAATAAATGCTATTAGCGGATTTACCTTTGAAAAGGTTGTTGCTGACGAATTTGATAATAAATTACTTGAAGAGTATGGCCTTTTAACTCCCAATATAGTGTTTACCTATAAATATACTGTTGAGGAAACTGAAACTGACAGCACAACAGGAGAAACCAAGGTTATCTCTACAGAAAGCTTTAAAGAAACTATTAAGATAGGTAAAGAAAAAGAAAACGGAAAATATTATGCTATGTTTGAAGGCAGAGATTTAATATATTCTGTTTCTTCCTCTTATGTCAGTGCATTTAACGATGTTACTACAGACCAAATGTGCGCTTCTCTTGTTTATATCACTAATATAAATACTGTTAAAAACATTACTGTTGAAGGATATAATAAGACATATTCTTTTGATTTGTTAAATTCCGATGCTGAAGATACTGAAGATATGATTGTTAAATACAACGGAAAAGAATATCCTCAGGATACCTTTAGAAAGCTTTATCAAGTAATTATCGGAACTACGCAAAACGGGTTGTCGGATAATCGAACAGGATCCTTAGAAGCTACTATAACCTTTAATAAAACAGACGGCAAGAAAGATGTTATAAGCTTCTATAAAATTGATGACAGAAATATGTTTGTTAAGATTAACGGAGAGGGTATTTACAGCGTTAATAAAACCTCAGTAGAAAAAATATTTTCAAGCTGTGAAAAATATATAAACGGCGAGAAAATTACTGTTTGACAAACTTTGTCATAAGTTGTATAATAAAATACAAGGTGATTTCGTGGGAAACGGGAAACCGTTTCCCTCTTTTTTGATAATATAAAAGGAAAGGAAAATGGCTGCGCAATTGATTTTGTGCTTGCCAAAGGCGTTTAAAATGAAAGCTAAGCTTCCGGACGGAAAAATTATTGAATTTGAAAAAAATGCAACAGCAGGGGATATTATCGGTAGTATTTCTCAAGGTCTTTTAAGAAAAACTCTCGTTGCTGAAGTAAATGGTACAGTTTGCGATCTTAATACTGTTATTACTGATGATTGTGATATAAAAGCGTTTACTTTTGATGATGAACAGGGAAAGAAGGCTTTTTGGCATACCGCATCTCATATTCTTGCTCAAGCTGTAAAGCGCCTTTATCCTGATGCTAAGCTTACTATCGGACCTGCGATAGATAACGGATTTTATTATGATTTCGACAGCGATGTTACATTTACTGCTGATTGCCTTGATAAAATACTTGCAGAAATGAAGAATATTGTTAAAGAAGGATATTCTCTTTCTAAAGAAACAATTTCAAGAGAAGAAGCATTAAAGCTTTTTGAAGAAAAAAATGAGCCTTATAAAATTGAACTTATAAACGACCTTGAAGAAAGCGAAAATATAACAATATACACTCAGGGCGAGTTTACAGACCTTTGTGCAGGCCCTCATTTAAAGGATGTTTCAGATGTAAAGGCGATTGCCCTTACATCTTGTACTGGCGCATATTGGCGTGGAAACAGTAACAATAAGATGCTTCAAAGAATTTACGGCACTGCTTTTCCTAAAGCTTCTATGCTTGAAGAGCATCTTGCAAGAATCGAAGAGGCTAAAAAGCGTGACCACAATAAGCTTGGCAGAGAATTAGAGCTTTTTACAACCTCTGATGTTATTGGACAAGGCTTACCTATTATGCTTCCTAAGGGTGCTAAAATCATTCAGCAGCTTCAGCGCTTTGTTGAGGATGAAGAGGAAAAGAGAGGCTGGCTCCTTACAAAAACACCCTTTATGGCCAAAAGTGACCTTTATAAGATTTCAGGACACTGGGATCACTATCAAGACGGTATGTTTATATTGGGTGACGAGGAGAAGGATGATGAGGTTTTTGCTTTGCGTCCTATGACCTGTCCTTTCCAATATCAAGCATATCTGAACAGACCTCGTTCTTACAG
>SVMS01000036.1 GCA_015067255.1 Oscillospiraceae bacterium | reverse complement strand
TTGTGTAATTCACTTTCTTTTTCATCCTGTTCACTCTCCTGAAAATATTTTACCAACATTTTCACTCTTTGAACAGTCCTTTTTCACTATACAACTTTCACCTCTTCACTATTCACTATTACTTATTACTTCCAAAAATCCTATATCAAATAACGCAGAGAATAGTGAAGAGTGAAAAAGTAAAAATCCCCATTCTTACGAATGAGGATTTTTGGTTGGGATGGCAGGATTCGGACCTGCGGAATGCCAGAGTCAAAGTCTGGTGCCTTACCGCTTGGCTACACCCCAATATAATATTATTATTTTGCCAATTTACTGTCAAAGTATCAGCTTGAATATAATACCATTTTTTTAATATTATGTCAAGCAATAAATCAGGAGACAAAGCAAATTGTCTCCTGATTTACTTTGATATTAGAAAATTTAGTTTTATGCGTTAAAAGCTTTAGCCTTTTCGCAAAGTGCTGCAAAAGCCTGAGGATCAGATACTGCTAATTCAGCAAGAACCTTTCTGTTAAGATTGATGTTTGCCTTTTTAAGACCGAACATAAATCTTGAATAGTTCATACCGTTCATTTTACAGCCTGCATTAATTCTTGTAATCCAGAGCTTTCTGAAATCTCTCTTCTTTTGTTTTCTTCCGATGTAAGCATAAGTAAGCGATTTCATAACCGCCTGATTAGCCATCTTATAATGAGTGCTCTTTGCACCGAAATAGCCCTTAGCGAGCTTTAATATTTTCTTTCTTCTTTTACGGGTCATCATAGCGCCCTTAACTCTTGCCATGGTAAAAACCTCCTTTTAACTAATTTATTATTTGTACGGAATTAAAAGCTTAACTTGCGGAGCATTTGCTGAAGCCGCATATGTGGGCTTACGAAGTCCTCTTTTACGCTTTGTTGTTTTCTTATTAAGAATGTGACGTCTTCCGGCATGGTTCATTTTAACCTTACCGCTTTTTGTGAGCTTAAATCTCTTTTTTGCACCGGTATGTGTTTTAATCTTCGGCATTTATTATTTCTCCTCTCATTAAAGTTTTAACATATATTACTTTTTATCAGTCTTTGGCACAAGGAACATAGCCATATTTCTGCCTTCCAACTTTGCAGACTTTTCAACTGTTCCGAATTCGGAACAATATTCGCCGAAACGCTCCAAAATTCCGTATCCCAGATTTGTATGAGCCATTTCTCTACCGCGAAAGCGTATAGCAACCTTTACCTTATTTCCGTTTTTAAGGAATTTTATTGCGTGATTGCCCTTTGTTTCAAAATCATGAGTGTCAATCTTCATTGAAAGATAAATTTCTTTAAGCTCAACAACCTTTTGATTTTTCTTTGCTTCTTTTTCTCTTTTTGTCTGCTCAAAGCAATACTTTCCATAATCGAGAATTTTGCACACAGGCGGAACTGCCTGAGGCGCAATTTTCACAAGGTCAAGACCCTTGGAAGCAGCAAGCTTTTGAGCTTCTTTTACAGAGGTAATGCCCAATTGAGCACCGTCATCTCCGATTAAGCGGACCTCTTTATCGCGGATTTCTTCGTTGATTTGCAGATTTTTGGCGTTAATACCTAAGCACCTCCGAAATAAAATAATATCAAAAAAGGGTGGAGAATATACTCCACCCCGAAAACACAGAAAAATAAGCATTTAACCGTATTAACCGCAGTCGCAAAACGACAGGGTGAGAGAATAATCTCTTCTTTATTGTGCAACTATAATATCACAAACTAAACGGCTTGTCAACATAAATCTATAAAAAAGTTAAATAATTTTCAAAAGTAAGGACTTTTAGTCCTCCTTGCCGTACAAATTGAAACGGAAAAGTCTTGTTTCATCTTCCTGAAGCTCACATACTATTCTTGCTTCGGAAATGTTTCCGCCTTCAATTATTTTTGCAAGACCGATAAGCTGACAAAATCTGCTTTTCAAATTAAGATGGTCGCCCTCTGTAGTAACCAGATATACATTTCCTTTACACTTATCAACCTCGTCAATAAACTCTTTCACGTCAACTCCGTGAAGTTCAAATGCACTTTTCATATTTATTCTCCTTTCTTTTTTATTTATTTAATTATATTTTATTTGTTTAAAATTGTCAATATGTCTTATTGCCAAAAAATTACTCCTAATTTTTTTGTTTTTTATTTTTTCTATTGACATTTTAAAAAAACGGATATATAATGTTTACAATTAAATTAGGGGTGCTTATTGCTGAGAGAGGTTTTTCCTCAACCCTTTGTACCTGTACGGGTAATGCCGTCGTAGGAATTATACAAAGACTTTTTGGGCTGTAAGCATATTTTTGCTTGCAGCCCTTTTGCAATTTCATTGCTCCGTAAAAGAAAGGATTTTTCATTATGAAAAACAGAAGTCTGAAAACTCTGGTGGAATGTGCTGTTATGATTGCCATGGCAACAGTATTAAGCATGTTCAAAATTATCGAGATGCCTTTAGGTGGCACTATCACTATTGCATCAATGCTTCCCATTGCCGTTTTCTCATACCGCCACGGTGTTAAATGGGGCCTTGTATGCGCCTTTTTATGCAGCTGTATACAGCTTGTTTTAGGCCTTAACAATTTAGCATACGGCAAAACCTTTTTGGCAGTTTTGGCTATTATTTTCTTTGACTACATAATTGCTTTCAGTTGCATCGGTCTTGCGGGAATATTTAAAAAGCAGAACTCTTCCATTGCTCAAACCTCACTACGTTTCGGTGCAGGGCTTACAATCTCTGTTGTTTTGAGATTTTTATGCCATCTTGTTTCCGGTGCAGTTGTCTGGTATGAGCTTACTAAAGAATGGTATCCCGACCCCGGCTACATTCACGACGTTGTCAACAGCCACGGTGCCTGGACATATTCTTTTATATATAATGTAACTTATATGGGTCCCGAGCTTGTTATAACTCTTATTTTAGGTATATTATGCATCGGTGTTATCACTAAAGCAAATTCACGATAAGTTAAAACTATAATTAGTCAAAAAGTAAATAAAAGCACTTTTAATTTTGTTGTTTTAAAAAATAAAGGATACAGAAATAGCACCCTTTTCCAAAACGGAATCAGGTGCTATTTTTCTTTTCTACCTATAAAATAATCAGCGGACACTTTATAAAAATCACATAGTTTAATTAAATCTTCAATTTTAAGTTCAGCTCTGCCTATTTCAATATGATTATAGCCTTGCTGTGATTTGTTAATTATTTTTGCAACTTGTGTCTGTGTTAAGTCTTTATCCTCTCTTAAGGCACGCATTCGTTCACGATAATTCATCAAGAACCCTCCTATATTATTTATATTATCATACTCATAAATTGAGTATTGACAATTACTCAAAAATTGAGTATAATATCAATAAATTAATATATGACGTACTTTAGGAGGTATGTATTATGAAAAAAATATTATTAGTATTGCTATTGGTTATTACAGTTTTTTCTGTAACAGCTTGTGGTAGTGAGAACATTGTTGACAATGACATCTCTGTTGCTCCGAGCCAAAAAGAAAATAGCAACAGCACAACGTCTTCCGCAAATTCTTCTACTGAGGCATCTAAATCGGATACTACAGAAAAAGAAAAGAACGGAGGAAGCTCTGATTTCAAGGCTGCAATGGATAGTTACGAAAAATTTATGAATGATTATGTTGTATTTATGAAGAAATATCAAGCTAATCCCAGTGATTTAAGTCTTCTCACTGACTATGCTGATTTTATGAGCAAATACGCAGATTTTGTAGAAGATTTTGAAAAGTGGGAAAATGAAGATATGAACGCAGCTGAAACCGCATATTACATTGACGTTCAAGCAAGAGTTAGCAAGAAATTGCTTGAAGTTGCGAAATAAGGAGAGCATTATGAATAGGAGTAAAACACTATTAGTATCAAATATCCTAGCAACACTTTATTCTGTTTATTTACTTTGTATATTCGGCGGAGCAATCATTGAAGCAGGCGGTGCTGATTTTATAGATACCATTGGAGCATACTTTGAATTAGCATTTAACATTCTTGGTATGAACTCTACCGCAGTAACAGTCCTTTATGTAATATTGGTATTACTCTGTGTACATATTGTTACATTTATTATTGGATGCTTAATCGGTTGGATTGCCTATGCAAGCAAAAAAAGTGGCACAGCCAAGCTTGCTGCTATACTCTATTTAATTGGTACAATTTGTTTTCCTGTGTATCTGTTCTTTGGGCTTCCGATTACAATTGTAGGATTTGTGGGTAGCGGAAAACAGAAAAAAATTAACAATACAACTACCACTATTTGAAATTGAAATTCTGCTTCGCCTAATACGAATAATATTTAATAACCTTATTGTTCTCATAACAAAAAAACGTACAAGCAGTACGGTTTTCAAAATGTCTAAAAAGGCTAGGAAGAACTGTTCTTTTTCTTTGTTTTATGGTATAATATTCTTGGGTAATGAAAGATGACGAAGAAAGGCTATGAGAACAGATATCAAATAGAAATGATAATACAAAAGCAATCCGGAATAAATTTACTTTTCTTACACAGAAATCCCTGCTTTGCTTAATGCAAAACAGGGATTTTCGACAGTTTGGCTGTTGCAACTGCAACAGCTTTTTTTATGCTTGATTTATAGCTCTTTCTCCAAAAGAATGATATACTATTGCCAAAATATCAGATACATTAACTTTGCCGTTTTGGTCGCGATTAGCATTTCCTGCAAGCAGCTTTACTCCTGTTAAAGTATCAGTACCGAAGCTATGCTTTACTATTGCAAAAATATCACTAACGTTTATAGTTCCGCTTCCGTTTACGTCGCCGTAAATCAAAACTGTATAGCTTGAAAGAATTTCACCTTTTGAAACTGCGTTTACAGTCATTCCTGTAGCTACGTTTCCTGTTGTAACCTTTTGTCCTTTTGCATCAAGCACCTCTATTTGAGCGCCGGATACAGAAAGCTTTTCAACAAAAGCTTCTACGGAAAGCTTATCCTTCAAATTGTAAATAAGCTTTTTTTCTTCATTCACAGTATAAACAGAGCTTTCAATTGATGAGGAAAGTCTGTAAACATTAACTGTATAAACCTTTTGAGAATTATCCCAGCCCGTAACCGTTACCGTAAAGGTATTTTTACCGTAGCTTAAGCTGCTGTTTCCTTCTAAAACTGCACTTGCAGAGCTGTCGTCAAGAGTATATCCTATTTCTGCTGTTTCCACATCGGCTTCTACATTAAATGAATAATCAAGCTTTTCTTTTTCAAAATCACTTACTGCCTGTGAATTCACAGTAATTCCCGAAAGATAATTATTTGCAGCAAATTCAAGCTCGTATACTTTTGTGCTTCTTCTGTCCTCAGAAATAACAGTTATCTTTAATTTACTTTGAGTGTTTACGTAAAAGTCCGTATTTATCAAAAAGTCATCAAGAGTTATTTCATAAAGAGCGTTCTCTTTTGTTTTAAGAAAAGCTGTTGCAAAAGCTGTATCTTTGGGAAGCAATACAATATTTTTATCATTGATTTCAGTTAAAAGTGTATCGCCTGTTTTGAAAAAATTACCGTCATAAAAATCAAATGCAGTTTCCGACAATTCCGCTTTTATACCTGCTTTTTCAGCACCTGTGATATTTAAAGTAAAATCATATTCATTTCCCGAATCAGCAACAATTTTAAAGTTATAGCTTTTTTCTTTAAAATCCGAGGTAAAATACATCACCTTGTCGCTGTATACAGCCTTTTTAGAATCAAGAGTTATAACGCTGTCAGAACTTTCTGCATTGAAATAAACGGAAAAATATTGAGTATCAAAGGGTAATTCTATATCCTGCTTATTATCAACATCAAAATATTGCTGATAGCAGATAACTGAATGAGAATTATATGCAACAATCAACCCTTCGGTTATATCCTGCTGTGAATTAGGCTCTTGCGTTACCAAAAAGCTTATACTCCTCAGTTCATCGGCTCCGTTTATTATTTTAAGATTTACTCCGTCAACAAGCTCTGTTTTTTTATTTGCTTGAATAAAGGAATTGTTATATTCAAAGCTAAGTCCGAAATCATAATCAGCCTCGGTTTGATTTATACTGAAATATTTTGCTCTTTGGGGAACTTCAAGACTGTCTTGATTATTCACCAAAACCTCGTTTATAGGGTTTAATTCGCTGTCATAAAAGCTTATATAGGCGTATTCAAGCTTTGGAGTAAGTGCTTCATTTACAAAATTCAAATTAAAGCTTTTTACGGTAGTATCGTCAAACTCAACGTCTAAGCTTATATTACCTTGCTCCACTCTGTAAGGAAGGGATATTTTCTGAGCATCAAGCTCAATATTCTTTACAAAGCCTCCAAATTCAGCATCAAGAATTGCATAGGAATAATTATCGGGGAGTATAATATCGGTATTTTGTAAAGCTTCATATTTTGAATAAGTACATATAAGTCTGTCATTCAAATCATAAAATTCAACAAAAAAGTTTTGTATATCAACAACTCCGCTTGCTGTTTTTATAAATTCGTATTCAGACACCTGACCGCTTTCGGAATTGATTGAAACAACCAAGCTGTCAGAACTCATTTCTATTTCACTGTTCTGCTCTATTTTTTGTCCGTTGCAATAAAGTTCTGCTTCTTTATCGTTATAAAGCTGAGCAAAAAGCTTGATTTTTTCGGTACTTAACGGAACGGCAAATTTATATTCACCTCTGCCGTAATTATGGGTTTGGAAAAATTTCACGGAATTATATTCATTCAAAGCCGTAATTTCAAGAGTTTTAAGACTGTCAAAAACAGCAGGAGCATTATCTACAATAATAGTGACAGTAAAGCTTTTTTCTCCCGCTATAATAGAAAATACTGTTTCCTTGCCTTCAAGCAAAAGATATTCTATTCCCTCATAACCTACAACCTCAAAGCTTGTATCGGGTGCAAGCTCCGGATAAAAGGATACGCTTGTTGCGTTATGGGCAACTACTAAGAAATACTCATCATTATTTTCATTAAAATCCGCAATTCTGATGCTTTCAATCAAGCTGTCATCTGCGTAGCTTTTAACCTCAAGCTGACTTATAAATTCATTTGTTTCTTTTACAAGCTTTATAGTATAGCTTACAGTATTGTCATTTATAGATACTACTGTAACATTTTGAGAGGTCTGCACTTCAAGGGAAGATGTTTTGTTGCCGTTAATCCAAATTTCACCGTCTACCGAAAAAACGTCTACTTTAGCTTTCTGAGTATTTTCATTTATATAAAAAGTATGTACAGGCGAAGAGCCAATCTGCACGCTTTGAGAATAACTGTCATCAAAGGTAATTTCAATGCCTGTTATATTCTGTGCAAAGATATTAAAGGGCAAGCACATAAAAATTAAAACTATAGCGCTCAACGCTGTTATAATTCTTTTTAGTTTCAAAACTCTTCACCTCTTTATTATTTTATCATATTCTTATCCATTGGGCAAGTTATTTCAGGATATTACATAAATTGGACTGCTTTTCAAATCATTAAGACTTATATTGATTTTATCACTGCACATTGACGCAAATTCTGTCGCTCTGCTTTCTGCATCAAAAACCAAAGTGCTTGTAAGCTCTTTTCTGCCGTCTGCAGGTTTTGTAATAACGGGAAGCGTTGCCGTTTTTTTCATTTGTTTTAAAAGCTCTCTGCCTTTATCATTAAATGCAAGCACCTTTAAATAGTCGGGCTTTCTATTGAGATAAGCTTTATCAATTTCAAAAAAGGAAAAAAGAACTATTCTTCTTATTCTTGACATAGTATATCTTTTTGTTTTTATGAGGGCATACAGTTCATCTAAGCTTTGAGCTTTGGAAAGCGCCGAAATCATACGGTATTCAAGACCCTCTGAAATGTCAAGAATTTCATTTAAGCTCTGTGCATCCATATTTTGAAGCTTATATAAAACTGCTCTTTGCATTTTTTCCATACTGCTTATCAAAAAGCCTTCTTTTTTCTGCTTTTCTATTTTATGGGCAACAAAATCAGGAAGAGCTTCTTTATAGCTTTCATCCCATTGGTTAATCAGCCTTCGTATATAGCTTGCACTTGCAAAGCCTTCGTTTATACCTTCCTCAATATGCTGTGCATTTTTACGAAGTACGGTTATCGGCTCAAGTACGCTGTTTTGCTTTTCTAATTCATAAAGATACTCCACAGCTAAAATATCGTTTGACTTATCAAGCTTATCGGCGGAAAGGCTGTTGCCCAAAGCATTTGCATAGCTTTTGCCTTGACTCAATGCTTCTTTTATTTTTTCACTCTGCCCTTTTGAATGAAGCTCTTGACAAAAGCTTTTAAGCCTATCTATATCTCCGCTTTCACTTCCAAAGCTTAAAAAGCCTTCAAGCCCTGTCATATTTGCAAGATGTATTGTGGCTGAGGCAAATCCGTTTGCCGACATAGAGGAAAAAGGAAACGGCAATTCAAAAACTATATCTGCACCGCCTTCAACAGCGCACTGTGCACGTTGCCATTTGGAAAGCAAAGAGGGCTCACATCTTTGTACCATACTTCCGCTCATTATAATTGCTACGCTGTCACAGCCTGTAATTTCTTTTGTTTTTTCAATTTGATATCTGTGCCCTGAATGAAAGGGATTATATTCGGCTATAATGAATGCAGTAGACACCGTTCTTTGCCTCCTTTTTCATTTATTTTACAAAAATAAAAAAAACACTTGAAAAGTCGATTGAAAGTATATATAATATTATAATGGATTTCCAAGACGATATCAACATCTTTTTTCGTCATTATTTTATATAATTTTTGGGAGGAATATAATGAAAATTCTTGTAATCAATTGCGGTAGCTCTTCTTTAAAGTATCAGCTGTTCAATATGGAGTCAAACCAAGTGCTTGCAAAAGGTATGTGCGACCGTATAGGCATTGAAGGCGGTCTCTTCAAGCACAAAGGAAACGGAGACGAAATCAAAAAGAGCGTGCAGATGGCAAACCACGCTGAAGCTATAAAGCTCGTTTTAGATGCTCTTCTTGATAAAGAGTACGGCGTTTTGAAGAGCGCAAGCGAAATCACTGCTGTAGGCCATAGAGTTCTTCACGGCGGCGAGAAATTCTCAGGAAGCGTTCTTATTGACGATTCCGTTATTGCTGCTATCGAGGAATGCTGTGAGTTAGGACCGCTTCATAACCCTCACAATCTTACAGGTATCAAAGCATGTGAAGAAATCTTAGGAAGCGATATCCCTCAGGTTGCTGTATTTGATACAGGCTTCCATCAGACAATGCCTGATTATGTTTATATGTATGCTCTTCCTTATGAGTATTATGAAAAATACAGAATCCGCCGTTACGGCTTCCACGGCACATCTCACCGTTACGTAAGCGGCAGAGCTGCTGTTGTTTTAGGCAAAAAGCCCGAGGATTTAAAAATCGTTACCTGCCACCTTGGAAACGGCTCTTCAATATCTGCTGTTATGGGCGGCAAGTGCTTTGATACAACTATGGGTCTTACTCCTCTTGAAGGAATTATGATGGGTACCCGCTGCGGTTCTATCGACCCTGCTATTATCCCCTTGCTTATGGAAAAAGAAGGTCTTTCTCCCAAGGAGATTGATACTGTTATGAACAAAAAGTCCGGTATCCTTGGCGTTTATGAGAAATCAAGCGACAACAGAGATATCGAGCAGGCTGCAAAAGACGGCGACGAGAGAGCTCAGCTTGTTGAAAGTATGCTTTGCCATCAGCTTGTTAAATACATCGGCGGTTTTGCCGCTGCTATGGGCGGTATCGACGCTGTAGTATTCACAGGCGGTATCGGTGAAAACAATCCTCATTACAGAAAGCGTATTGCAGATAAGCTCAAATTTATGGGCGCAGGCATCGACGATGAGAAGAATAAGCTAAGAGGCGTTGAGCTTGATATTTCTTCTCCCGAGGCTACATTGAGAACATTGGTAATTCCTACAAACGAGGAATTGACTATTGCTCTTGATACAAAGGAAATCGTTTCTGCTCTTTAATTCTATATAAAGTTAAACTCCTATGGCAATCAACTGTCATAGGAGTTTTTTATTGTGAAAACAAGAAGATTTTGAGGCACCCGCCTGCATTTTCAATGCATAGGCGGGGTCAGGTTGTTATTGTATAATAAAAAGTGCCTGAGCTGTTTTTTCGATAGATCAGGCACTTTTTAATAATTATTGATCTTTTAATTTACTTTTTAAGAACTGATATATGCTATAGGGAATTCTGATATTGTCAGCAAAGCCAAGCTTAATCTCAGGTCTGTACGTTCCGTGATAATCGCTTCCGCCTGTAACAATAAGGTCATTTTCCTTTGCAAGCTCAATTAAATATTTAGCATTTTCCATTCCTGAAGAGAAATGGATTGCCTCTACTCCGTCAAGCCCCATAGCCTTCATATTTTTAATTTCCTGAGTTGCTTCCTCTCTGGAAAGCCTTACAGCACTTCCGAAAGGATGTGCCCATACAATTACTCCGCCTACTCTATGTACATTTTCAATTACTTCCTGCAAAGTAAAAGCATCTTCATTAAAAATTTTCTTCGGACCTAATATAAGCTCCCTTTCTGCTTCAAACGGAGTTTCAAAATATCCGTTTTCGCACAGAAGACATAAAACATCATAAACCATAAGATATTTTTTGTTTTTAGAAGGAACATCTACTTTATATCCGTTTTTCTTTAAACAATTTAAAAATTTGCCTGCAATCATTGAAGGGTTACTGTTTTTTAGCAAATTAAAATAAGATTGGAGTCCCAAAAAGCCATCACGCGTAAAATAAGCTAAAAAATGAAAGGGATATATATAATCTACATCAATTTCAATTGCAGGAATTACGTCAACGCCGTACTCTTCTCCTATACAAATAGCATCTTCAACCGCATCAAAGCTGTTGTGGTCTGTAATAGCAATTGCTTTAAGTCCTTCTTCTGCCGCTATTCTTATACAGTCTTCAACAAAATCCGAACCGTCAGACCTATTGGTATGTATATGGAGATCAACATATTTACTGCTTTCCATACATACCTCCTATTTTATTCTGATTTTATTTCTGTTTCTGCAGGACTTACTACAGTTTCCGATTGTGCAGGGGTTACCACTGTCTGCGCATTGATTTCATTTTCTGTAACAACTATATTTTCCGCTTTTATTTCGGTCTCTGAAGCTACTTTATCTTTTTTCTTTTTAGTCTTTTTATTTGGAGCTTCATAGCCGTAGCCATAACCGTAACCGTAGCCGTATCTGTTTCTGTAAGAGCCGTAGCCATAGCCATAGCCGCTGTAATAATATTTATAATAGTAGCTGTTCTTCGAAAGAATTGAACCTACTTTATTAAATACGATACCTAAAACACAAGCGCCTGCACGGTCAAGATGCTCCTTTGCATTCTTCAACTCAGCAGTTGTTGCAGCGCCTTCACCCGATACTATAAGGCAAGCATCAGATACGTGAGAAATAAGAGCTGCGTCGGTAACAACGCTTACAGGAGGGGTATCAACAATTACAACATCATACATCCTTCTGAGCTGGTCAAAAAGCTCTGTAAAATAAAGTGAGGAATAAAGCTCAGTAGGGTCATACATACTGGGACCTGCAGGAAGCACGTCAAGCTTAACCTCTTCTATTGTGTGTATAGCTTCTTCAAGAGTAATCTGCTTTTTCAAAAGCTTAGAAAGACCGTTAACCTTACTTATACCAAACATCTGATGAACAGAAGGCTTTCTGATATCACAGTCAACCAATAAAACACGTCTTCCCGTCTGCGCAAAAGAAACAGCAACGTTACAAGCTGTTGTTGTTTTACCTTCACCTGCAACAGAGCTTGTAATAAATATAATCTGAGGTAAAGTTCCGTTTTTGGAATACAAAAGATTAGTACGAAGCTTTCTGTATTCCTCTGCTGCCTGAGAACGTTTTTTTGTATGAATAACAAGTGTTTTTCCTATTTGAGACATAACTTGTAAGCTCCAATCTGATAAAGTATTTAAAGCAACATTTCCAATTAGGCGTCATCAGAAAACATCATAATATTTCCTATAATTGACAAGCCTGTAACAGCCTTCAGTCTTTCACTTGTTTTTACTGTATCGTCAAAATATTCGGAAATGAAAATAATACCTGCGCCGAGAATAAGACCTATTAAAAATGCAACGAGCATATTCACCAGCTTGTTAGGCTTTATGGGAGCCGAAGGCACCTTTGCCTTATCTATTATATGAACAAGACTTATTTTATCATATCCGTTAACGTTTATAATACTGTCAAAGTCTTCAACGAAAGCCTCTGTCATCGCATTGGCATATGCGGCGGCTTTTGTCGGGTCAAGGTCTGTTACTGAAATATTGAGAATATGTGTATCCTCCTTAGCGGAAGCATAAACGCCTGCAAGAAGAGTTCCGGCAGAAGCAGGGCGGATTTTTTCATCAACGAGAGTCATCGCCTTTTCGGCAATACGGTTACTCTTTATAATTTCAATACTCGTTTTAAGTAATGTTTGTCCTACATTCAAGTCGCTTATAATATTGTTGGTAGTATCTGATTTCTTATACATAAATACGGTTGAAGTTGCCTGATATACCGGCTTTGCAATAGCAAAGGTATAAACTCCTCCTATAATCAGAGTTGCTACTGTCATTATAGCTATAATCCACCATTTTCTTACTATAACGAAAATTATATATTTTATGTTTATAACGTTGTCATCAGTTGAACCCTCAAAGGTTACCTGGTCGACAGCGTTATTTTGCACCAAAAGATTGTCATAAGCGCTGTTCATATGCAATATCCTCCTAATAGCTTACTCTTTTCCACCATATAATACTTTAATATGTTACCACACTTAAACAAAAAAATCAAGTTATTTTAAGATAAAACATACTTATTTTTTTGAACACTTAAGACACATAAAAAAATATTACTGCCTCAATTTGTTATGTCTGTACAAATTGAGGCAGTTAGTTGTGTAGTGAGTTTTTATGTATTATTTTTCCAAATATGATACTATTTTATAGTTTTGAGTTGTTTGGTCCTGTTCAAGAGTTAAAATCATTGTTTTTTCGGGCGAATCAGTAGGGATTTTATTATTCGTTGCAATATTATAAGGATAAAAAGCTACTGTAAGCACCCGTCCGTTATCAATCTTTTTATTCGATGTGATAAACCACATATACTCAGGCTCTATGGCCTTTGCCGGAATTTCATAGCTTTGAGTTTTTAAATCATAAACAAACTCGTCAACCGTTTTATCCGTTATTGTTATTGAAGGAAGCATTTTTCTTACCGCTGACAAAACGTCTGCCGCAGGGACTATCGTCTCCTCCTCCTCGTTCTTTTTATATTGAACATTGCTTTCGGATTTTATGCACTGCATAATTCCAAGCTCTATAGCACAGTCATTATCAGCTTTAGAGGATTGCTCAAAGGCAGGAAAATCGGCAGTAAAAAACCATTCAAAATATTTTTCAAAAAACTCTTCGTTTTGTTCATTGGTATTTTTATCGGTAGAGCTTTGAGCCTCGTTATTTGTAATACTGCTTTGAACAATATCGTTTTGCTCTGTTCCATCATTTTCCCAGCTTTCAGGAATTTCAAAAGGAAGAGGAAGCAAGGTTGCGATTTTTTTAAAGTTAAAGCCTATAAAAAAGGCAAGGCATATTACCGCCAACGATATCAGCACCGCAACTATTTGTTTTTTTGAACTATTTTTATTTTCTTTTCTGTCAGACCTATTCATATAAGTCCTCCTTCACAAAGACAAAGCTCTATCTTATTTGTCCGTTTCCGTTAATTATATATTTTGTACTTGTAAGCGCTTCAAGTCCCATAGGGCCTCTGGCATGTATTTTTTGAGTAGATATTCCTATCTCAGCTCCAAAGCCAAATTCAAAGCCATCGGTAAACCTTGTTGAAGCATTTACATATACCGCTGCAGAATCAATTTCCTTTTGGAATTTATGGGCATTTTCATTGTCCTCAGTAATAATTGCTTCACTGTGCGCCGTGCTGTGTTCATTGATAAATTCAATTGCTTCATCAACACTGTCAACAATTTTACAGGAAATAACATAATCAAGATATTCACGATAAAAATCATCTTCCTGCGCTCTGACACAGTCAATTATTTGACAAGTTTTTTCACAGCCCTTTATTTCAACATCTTTTTCTTTGAGTACCTTAGAAATCACAGGTAAAAACTCACCTGCTACAGAGCTGTGTACAACTAAGCTTTCAGCAGCATTACAAACGGAAACACGGGATGTCTTTGCATTTACAATAATTTCTGCAGCCATATTCAAATCGGCACTTTTGTCAACAAAAATATGGCAGTTTCCCGTACCTGTTTCAATAACGGGAACTGTTGCGTTCTCAACTGCAGCCTTTATAAGCCCTGCACCGCCTCTTGGAATTAAAACATCAACATATTTATTAAGCTTCATAAGAGCTGTTGCTGTTTGTCTGTCGGTATTTTCAACTGTGTTGATACAGTTTTTATCAAGTCCTGCTTTTTCTATGGCTTTTCGCATAATTTCAGTCAGCACAAGATTTGAATTTATAGCTTCTTTTCCGCCTCTTAAAATTACCGCATTTCCCGATTTAAGACAAAGCGCCGCCGCATCAACAGTAACATTGGGACGGGACTCAAAAATTATGGCAATTACCCCTAAAGGCACTCTCATTCTTCCGATTTTTAACCCGTTCGGACGGGTCCATTCACTATCAATAACACCAACAGGGTCATTAAGCTCAATTAACTTGCGCACACCTGTTGCCATATCTGCTATTCTTTTTTCGTTAAGAGCAAGTCTGTCAATCATTTGACCGCTTATTCCGTTTTGCTGAGCATTATCAATATCCTTTTTATTCTCTTGCAAAATTAAAGCTACGTTATTTTCAAGCTCCTTTGCAATATATTCCAACGCCGTATTCTTTAAAGCCGTTTGTGCTGTTGCTAAGGAATAGCTTGCTTTTTTTGCTCTTTTTCCCAATCCTTCAATGTATTCCATTAAATTCCCTCCGCTGTCGCATCGGGCAAAAACTCTGTGCCAACTCTTTTGTTTTCAAGAATATCGTATAAAACAGAAGGCTTTTCACCGGATACAATTTTCATTTTAATTCCGCTTTTCATAGCAATTTCTGCCGCATGAAGCTTAGTTATCATTCCGCCTGTTCCGAATTTACTTCCTACCTCCGATGCATTGTCAAGCATTTCTTTGGTAATTTTAGTAACGGTAGGAATCAAAACAGCATCGTGATATTCACGGGGGTTTTTATCATAAAGGCCGTCAATATCTGTCATCAAAACCAATAAATCAGATTCAGTAAGGTCTGCAACAATTGCAGAAAGTGTATCATTGTCGCCAAAAAGCAGCTCTTCTGTAGATACTGTATCATTCTCATTTACAATGGGAATACAGTTAAATTTCAAAAGTCTGTCGAAAGTATTTATAACGTTATTTCTGCGATTATCACAATCAGTTACATCCTTTGTAAGCAGTACCTGCGCTACGTTATGATGATATTCGGAAAAAAGCTTATCATAAATAGACATAAGCTCCGACTGTCCTACAGCGGCAGCCGCTTGCTTTTCAGGTACTGTATCAGGTTTTCCCGCAAGGCCTAACTTTGAAACGCCCACGCCAATCGCTCCCGAAGAAACGAGAACTACTTGTATACCGGAATTAACAATATCCGAAATAGTTCTTACTAATTCTTCAAGTCTTTTTAAATTAAGCTTTCCTGTGTCGTGCGTCAAGGTCGATGTTCCTACCTTAACGGTCATTCTTTTAACCTTATTCATTATTTGTAAAATACAGAAGAATAATGCCAACTCTTACTGTATTTTCAACCTCCCTAAAAGATTGTGTTTTTTCAATGGTAAAATTCATTATACAAAATACAATAAAAAAAGTCAAGTTTCTCATATGGGCAAGCAATAAAATTTATCTTTTTTAAAATTAAGTATTGACAAACAAAAACAAATGTAGTATACTATCTAAGCACTGACAAATGCGGGTGTAGTTCAATGGTAGAATGCAAGCCTTCCAAGCTTGACACGTGGGTTCGATTCCCATCACCCGCTCCACTATGCCGCCTATAAGGCGGCATTTTGTTTATACTTATCGAGATGTGGCGCAGTTGGGGACGTTTGCGACCGCCGCCGGTGGCGGATTAAGGGAGCAAAAAGGAGTGGCAGCGGTCGAAATTTTGCGAAGCGAACAGCGAGCAATAAATTTCGGGCACCGCAACAGGAAGTGCAGCGGACAACTGCGTTTATAATAATTTAATATATTATCGGGGTGTGGCGCAGTTGGGGAGAAACGGCGCACGCCGCCTGTGGCGGATGCAGTAAGCCGTTTTGAGTGGCAGCAACTTGGCGATTGGCAAGTGTGCTACACACGAAGACAGAGCCTTAGTTGCAACAGGAAGCGCAGTGGACAACTGCGTTTATAACAATTTAATATATTATCGAGGTGTGGCGCAGTTGGGGAGAAACGGCGCACGCCGCCTGTGGCGGATGCAGTAAGCCGTTTTGAGTGGCAGCAACTTGGCGATTGGCAAGTGTGCTACACACACGAAGACAGAGCCTTAGTTGCAACAGGAAGCGCGCTTGCTTTGGGACTGTGAGATAGGTAATTCAAGTAAAATCCCATACACCTCAAAAAAGCCTTTAATACTGCGGTTTTTCCGCTTTCCTTTTTTCTAAGAATGTGCTATAATAGCCTTACGACCACATAGTGTCCCACAGTTGCGGAATTTCTGTAAAAATCCGAGCATAAAATTGAATATTTCGAGGTGTGGCGCAATTGGTAGCGCGCTTGCTTTGGGACTAAGAGAACGGCTCAAACCCCTAACCTTGAAAACCCGCATAAACACTGGGTTTTTCGCACTTTCAAATCTCTGTTTTTGAGGTTTGACCCTATATTTGACCACAACT
>SVMS01000035.1 GCA_015067255.1 Oscillospiraceae bacterium | reverse complement strand
TTTACTACAAGAGAGCGAAGTATTCCACTTGTAATATTGTAAATTCTCTCAAGCTCTGCGGGGAATTCCACGCCGGATGAGAAATTAATCAGCACATAATAACCCTCGGTTTTGTAGTCGATAGGATAAGCCAAACGTCTTTTTCCCCATTCATCTACACTTTCAAGAGTACCGTTTGCTGATATAAGATCTGTAAACTTTGCGATTGTTGCTTTGATTTCTTCCTCTGTTAAAGCAGCATCGATTACCATTACAGTCTCATAATTATGGATTATCTTTTCCATTCTTTCAGCACCTCCTTTTGGACTAATGACTCTTTTTACAAGAGCAAGGATTTTTAAATTATACTATATAAAAAGCAAAAAGTCAAGAGAATTAATAAAATTAAAGGTCGTTTTTTAATAAATCCTCGTAGCTTTCTCTTTTTACTGCTATTTTTTCTTCTCCGTTATTTACCATTATAACTGGAGGCTTGGGATTTCTGTTATAGTGGGACGCCATTGAATAATTGTATGCGCCTGTTGCCAAAACAGCAATTATATCGCCCTTTTCAGCCTCCTGCATAGGCATATCCTCTCCTATCAGGTCTCCGCTTTCACAGCATTTTCCCGCAAGTGTATATACCTTTGTTTTTTCCTGTGAAGCTTTATTGGCAACTAACGCTGTATACTGTGCTTTATACAGGGCATAACGGGGGTTGTCAAACATTCCGCCGTCAACCGACACATAGGTTCTGTAGCCTTCTATTTCTTTAACATTTCCAACTGTATACAAAGTTGTTCCTGCAAGCGCTACAATGCTTCTTCCCGGCTCCATAAGAACAAAGGGCATTTCTAAATTATTCTCTGCACACGCTTTTTTCAGTTCATCTGAAACTGCTTTTATAAAAGCATCATAGCTTTCGTGCTTATCCTCTTCTACGTATCTTATTCCAAAGCCGCCGCCGAGATTAAGCTCCTTTACTATAAGTCCAAGTTCATCTTTAAGCTTCTTTGCAAACTCTGTCATAACTCTTGCGGCAAGAACAAAAGGCTCTATATCAAAAATCTGAGAGCCTATATGACAGTGTATTCCCACAAACTCTACATTTTTATATTCTTTTGTTTTTTTGCATATTTCAAAAGCTTCGCCGTTTTCAAGCGCAACTCCGAATTTTGAATCTATCTGTCCTGTTTTAACAAAATCGTGAGTATGAGCATCTATTCCAGGTTTTATTCTGAAAAGAATTTTAGCCTTTTTGTTATGCCTTTCACAAACGCTGTTCAAAAGCTCAAGCTCGCTTAAATTATCCACAACTATTCTGCCTATATCGGCTAAAACTGCGCTTTCAAGTTCCTGTTCGGTTTTATTGTTGCCGTGAAAATAAAGCTTCTTAGCAGGAAAACCTGCTTTCAAGGCTGTATATAGTTCTCCGCCCGATACTACATCTGCTCCAAGTCCCTCGCTGTTCAAGATATTATACATATATTTACAGCAAAAAGCCTTACTTGCATATAATATCATTCCGTTACCGCCGTAATACTTATCCATAGCATTTTTATATTCACGGCATTTTTTTCTAATCAGCTCTTCATCCATAACATAAAGCGGTGTACCGTATTTTCTCGCAAGTTCTACGGCATCGGATTTTCCTATTGTAAGATTACCGCTTTCATTTATTCCTAAATTTTCACTTATAAACATATTTTTCACTTCCTGTATTCTACTGTACATTTTCAAGCTCAGCTATATCCTCTATTATTTTTAACATTTGCTCTCTTCCCTTTCCGTTTAAGGAAGAAAAATGAATAATTTCGGAGATATCTTCTATTCCGAGCTTTTCTGCTATCATTTGTGTATTTTCTGTAAGCTGTTTTTGGGAAAGCTTGTCGCATTTTGTAAGCACAACGATATACTCAAGTCCTGTTGCATCAAGAAACTCTTTCATTATTATATCAAATCTCGTTGGCTCGTGTCTTGAATCCACAAGCAAAAACACCTGGTCTATTCTTCTTTCGGAATTAAAATAGCCCTCAATCAGAAGCGACCAATTTTCCTTTTCCTTATCTGATTTTTTTGCGTATCCGTATCCTGGCAAATCAACTAAAAAAACCTTTTGGTCAATATTGTAAAAATTGATGCTTGCTGTTTTTCCCGGAGTTGCGCTTGTACGTGCTATTCCTTTTCTGTTAAGAATTTTATTTATCATAGAGGATTTTCCAACATTGGAACGCCCTGCAAATACGATTTCCGCCTTTTGAAGCAAAGGCAGCTTTCTTATATCAAAAACAGATGTATGAAAAGAAGCATTATGAAAATTCACGCTATTGCACCAGCCTTTCACGTGTAAAGTTGTTTTCCTTTACATCGTGTGTAAGTACTAATTCCTCTTTCTTTTTACATATTACAAAATCAAAAACCTCACTCACATCAGAAACGGGGATAAAATTAAGTCCTTTTCTGACAGTCTGATCTATGTCCTGTAAATCTGATACATTTTTCTCGGGAATAATTACATTTTTTATACCTAATTTATATGCCGCCATAGTTTTCTCTTTAAGTCCGCCTATGGGAAGCACTCTGCCTCTTAGGGTTATTTCTCCCGTCATAGCAGTATCGCCTCTGACTGCACGTCCTGTAAAAGCAGACAAAACAGCACTTGCTATAGTTATTCCCGCAGAGGGACCGTCCTTGGGAACAGCGCCTTCGGGCACGTGTATATGAATATCCTTGTTTTTATAAAACTCTTTTTCCACTCCGAGCTTTTCGGCATTGGCACGAATGTAGCTTACCGCTGCCCTTGCAGACTCTTTCATAACATCTCCCAAAGAGCCTGTCAGCTCGATTTTGCCTGTACCCTCCATAACGTTTACCTCTATTTCAAGAGTTTCTCCGCCTACTGAGGTATACGCTAAGCCTGTAGCAACTCCAACAGAGCCTTTTTCGTTAAGCTTATCGGGCTTATATCTCGGTGAGCCTAAAAATTGTTCCAAATTATTGGGTGTTATTTTAATTTGTTTTTTACCCGTAACTATCTGTTTGGCTGCCTTTCTGCAAAGCTTGTTTATCTGTCTTTCAAGCTCACGCACGCCCGATTCTCTTGTATAGGAATCAATAACTATCGGCAATACATCTGCATCGATTTTAAGCTTTGTTTTATTAAGTCCGTTTTTCTTTAGCTGTTTAGGCACAAGATAGTCTATTGCAATTTGCAGCTTTTCATTATTTGTATAGCTGTTAAGCTCAATTATCTCCATTCTGTCAAGTAGCGGCTTGGGAATGGTATCAATTGTATTAGCTGTTGTTATAAACAGTACATCGCTTAAATCATAGGGTAATTCAAGATAATGGTCTCTGAAATTTTTGTTTTGCTCAGGGTCAAGCACTTCCAGTAATGCAGAGGAAGGGTCTCCCTTATAGTCATTTCCGAGCTTATCTATTTCATCAAGCAATATAACAGGATTTGAGCTTTTAGCAAGCTTTAAAGCATTTATTATTCTTCCGGGCATCGAGCCTATGTAGGTTTTTCTGTGGCCTCTGATTTCTGCCTCATCTCTTACTCCGCCCAAAGAAATTCTTGCAAATTTTCTGCCTGTTGCTCTTGCGACGCTTGTTGCTATAGAGGTCTTACCAACTCCGGGAGGTCCTACAAGACATAAAATTTGTCCCGATAAATTTCCTGTAAGCTGTTTAACACTTAAAAACTCTATTATTCTTTCTTTAACGTCAAAAAGTCCGTAATGGTCCTTATCAAGAATTTCCTGAGCCTTTATAATATCACTTGTTTCTTTAGTCTTATATCCCCAAGGAAGCTCTAAGCAGGTTTCTAAATAAGTTCTTATAACCGATGACTCCTGTGAAGCAAAGGGAAGCTTTTCAAATCTTTCTACCTCTTTTATTAGCTTTTCCGTACATTCCTCAGGCATTTTTGTAGAATAAATCTTCTCGTAATATTCCTCTGCTTGCTCATAAACGCTGTCGCCCTCTCCCAATTCGGATTGTAACGCTTTTATTTGCTCACGCATATAATACTCTCTTTGATTTTGCTCCATTTGCTCGTGGACTCTTATTCCTATTTCCCGTTCAATAGCCAAAATCTGAGTTTCTTCATTTAAAAGCTTTATTGTTAGCTCTAATCTTTTTAAAGGATTAAGACACTCCAAAGCCTTTTGCTTTGCATCATATTTAAGAGGAGTATTGGCAAGCATAAAATCTGCTAAACGCCCCGGCTCTGTCTCGGTAATGACCTTCATCAAAAATTCAGAAGGTACTTTAGGCATTACCTGCGCATAGCTGTCAAAGGCTTCCTGAGCCTGTCTTATCATAGCTTCTGTTTCAAAAATATCGTAATCGCTTTTTTCGTCTTCCAATATTTCGATTTCTGCTTCAAGATAAGGCTCTGCTTTAAGCGCATTTATCATACGTCCCCTTGCGAGTCCTTCGATCATAACCTTTACTACATTTGGCTGTGCTTTTAAAACCTGCTTTATCTTTGCTATTGTTCCTATGGAATATAGATTGGAAAACTCAGGCTCTGTATCTGTTATTTTTTGTTGTGTGACAATAAATACCGTCTGTTCAAAATTCATAGCTGCTTCAATGGCAAGAATTGATTTTTTTCTTATTACTTCAAAATGAAGCGCTGAATTCGGCATTGCCGTTAAGCCTCTTAGTGCAAGCACCGGCAAAGTTAATATATCATTTGTATTTTCTTTCAAAAGGGTATCCTCCTATTTTTTTAACAAATCACGATGGTATTTTGCTGAAGCTATATTTTCATATATTACTTTTCTGTCATAATATTCCTCTCTGAAGGAAACTTCTTTACCTATGTTTCCAAAATCAAGTAAATCAAAGCCTTCGGAAAGTATATCGTATTTTATCCCTGCGCTGTTTAAAACAGTAAGCGCAAAATCTCTGAAGGATGCTACCCTTTCCTCTTCCTTATAGGTTAATTTATCGGGAGTTATTATAAAGGTAGGCACCAATTCAAAATGCTTATTATTAAGCACATATGAGCTCATTGCATATTCCTCTTCGTTTATTCCTGAACAATGGTCTCCGAAAATATAAAAATATGAATTCGGATATTTTTCCAAAGCCTCTGTTACAAATTTCTCTATACAGCTGTCCACATATTTAATTGAATTAAAATAATTATTAACCTCTGAATTTAATATGTCGGGAAAATAATCCGTATCATCTATTTTCGAAATATTTGTATAAGGCTCGTGACTTGTCATTGTTATAATGTGAGCGAAAAACGGTCCTTTTTCATTTTCAAGCTTTTTAAACGCAGCATCAAATAAATCTCCGTCAGATGCGCCCCAGCCTTTTTCCTCAAGCTCAAGCTCTTTTATACCGAAAAAGCTATCATATCCCATTTTTGCATAAGCTTCATCTCTTGTAAAAAAGTCTGCCTCGTTTGAATGAAAAGCATAGGTTGCATATCCTGAAGCCTTCAAATCGTGCACAAAAGAATTGGAAAAATCAAAGCTTTTTAATTTAATAGCAGGAAATCCTGCAATTGCCTCTACACCGTTAAGAGTGGAAAATTCACAGTCAGACGTGCCGCCGCCTAAATGATAGCTTAAGGTATAGGGATAATACACGCTTTTTTCTCTCAAGGAAGCTAAAAACGGCGCCACATATTCCCCGTTATATTTTTCATATATAATTCCTGCATCAAGGGACTCAACCTGTATATAAAATATATTAGGAAATTCTTCTTTTGTTTGTTCAGAGGAATAGGGCTTTCCGAATTTGACTTTTTCGACTCTTTCCTCTTCATTTGTATTGGTAAAAACATTTATAACTTCATTGACAACCGTACCGTAACGCTTTACTAATACAGTTTCGGAATTGATAGCAGCCGGCTCTGCTTTTTCCACAAGGCTTTTATTTGCATCGTAATATATTTCCGAAAAGATAAAAACAAGTACCGCTATTACAGAAACTAAAATTGCGGGAAGAAGTAAAGGCTGTTTGATTTTTTTAACAAAATTATATTTAATAATAATATAGATAAACAAAGGAAGGTCAATAAATATTAAAATCATTTCAATTCCCACAGGAATCATAAGGTTTGCAGTCATAGTAAAACCTTCGCTAAGCAGGAATATCCATTGAAAAATGTGCAAATAACTGTAAAAATAAAGATAATATGCAAGATTTGCAAAAATATAAGCAGTTTGAAGAATATACGCACTTAGAAATATCCATCTCTTTTTAAAGTTTAAAAAAAGATAAAGAAAAAAGGCAGAAAAAGGAATAGACAAAATAAGCTTATAAATAAAATCCCAAAGCCTTCCCAAGTCACCTAAAAGAACAAAATTAAAAAGAGAAACCTTTACAGCATTAAGAACAACAAAAGCCACGAGCAACACAAAGCTGATACGGTTTTGCTTATCATTTATTAAATTTTTATAATTTGAAAAACAGCTTGCCATTTTTTATTCTGTTTTCTCCTTTAAAAATGCAATATTTATCAAAAACAACATTAGCCCATATTAATTTATACATTATACTATATATTTTAAGATATTACAAGGTTATTTTAAAAATAAAAGGCTTGATTTTATTAATTTTTTGTGGTATAATATGCGTAGCGAAGGTAGAGCGGGATCAATTTCCCGCTCTATTATTTGTGTAAAAAGCATTTTTTAGTGAAAGGACGGCAAAAAGCAATTGAATAAATCTCAATCTAAAAACAATCCGTCAGCTGTTGCACAGCTTATTGAACCTATAGTGGAAGATTTAGGTCTTGAACTGTGGGATGTTGAGTACGTAAAAGAAGGCTCTTTGCAAATTCTTCGTATTTATATTGACAAGGACGAAGGTATTTCCACTGATGACTGTGAGGCTGTCAGCAGAGCTGTTGACCCAATTATAGAAAAAGCCAATCTTTTCGGAGATTGCGACTATCTTGAGGTTTCCTCCCCCGGTCTTGAGAGAGCGCTTGTCAAACCTTCTCACTTTGAAAAATATCTTTCAAGCAAGGTTACCGTTAAGCTCTATGCTCCCATAAACAGTTCAAAAAGCATAGAGGGTATTCTGGTAAGCTATAATAACGGAGCTATAACAATAAACCCAAGTGGTTGCTGCATAACGCTTGAAAAAGACAAATATTCAAAAGTAAATCTTAAATACGATTTTTAATACGTTTAACATTTATTAAAATAAACTATATTATAATTTGGAGGAATATAAAAAAATGAATTCTGAACTATTTGAAGCTCTTGACTTATTGCAAAAGGAAAAAGGTATTCCCAAGGACTATATGATTGAAAAAATCAAAGCTGCTATTATTGCGGCAATAAAGCGTGACCAAGGAATAAGCGCTGAAAACGTTAAGGCTGAAATAAATCCCGAAACCAATACTATGAGATTTTACACCGTTAAAGAGGTTGTTGAAGAGGTCGAAAATCCTCAGACACAGATTTCATTAGAGCAGGCAAAGGCTATCAGCAGAAGAAATAAGCTCGGCAGCATTATTGAGCTTAATATCGAAACAAAGAATTTCGGAAGAATAGCAGCAAAAATAGGTAAAAACGTTATTATTCAAGCTATCAACGAAGCTATCAACGGCTCTCTTGTTCAAGAGTTTGAAGGCAAGCAAAACGAAATTCTTACTGCTGTTGTTAATCAGGTTGACCGTACAAACGGAATAGTTTCTTTACAGATTGACCGCCACGAGCTTATGCTTAAGCCCAATGAGCAAATTCCCGGCGAGCGTTTCAACGAGGGTGACAGAATTAAAGTTTACGTTGATAAAATAAAAGAAAGAGAAAACCAGAAAGGCAACAGCTACGAGGTTGTAGTTTCCCGTTCTCACCCGGGTCTCGTACGCCGTTTGTTTGAGCTTGAGGTTCCCGAAATTGCTCAGGGCACTGTTGAAATTATGTCAATTGCCCGTGAAGCAGGCTCAAGAACAAAAATTTCCGTTATGTCTACTGACCCTGATGTTGATCCCATAGGCGCTTGCATCGGTGCAAGACGTTCAAGAATCGAACGTATACTTTCTGAGCTTAAAAACGAAAAAATTGACATAATAAGATACAGCGATGACCCTGCAAAATACATCGCAGAGGCTCTCTCCCCTGCTAAAATAACAGACGTTGAGGTTGACGTTGAAAACAAAGCCTGCCGTGCTATTGTTCCCTCCGATCAGCTTTCCTTAGCAATCGGAAGAGAAGGTCAGAATGCAAGACTTTCAGCTAAGCTTACAGGTTGGAAAATCGACATAAAATCTGTAGATTGATTTGAATTTTATTAAAAAACAGGAAAGGTGCAGTATGCTTTATAAAGCGTACTATGCGTAATGATTATTATGAAGCTTAAAAAAATTCCTTTGCGACACTGTATGGGTTGTAATGAAGAAAAACCCAAAAACGAGCTTATAAGAGTTGTCAGGTCTCCCGAGGGTGAAATCTCCATTGACCTCAGCGGAAAGAAATCCGGCAGAGGCGCATATATCTGCAAGGATATACAGTGTCTTCAAAAAGCAATTAAATCAAAGCGTATAGATAGATCCTTATCCTGTACCATTGATAACGAGATTTATCAAAGAATGGAGGCTGAGCTTTCTGAAAATCAGTAATTTATCAGGAAATATCGGACTTTGCAGAAAAGCCGGAAAGCTTATAATTGGTGCTGCTGAGGTTAAAGAAGGCATTATTTCAAAAAAAGTTAAAATTATTCTTCTTGCATCTGATGCAGCTGAAAATACAGCAAGTATGATTGAAAGAAATGCTCAAATGTATAATATTCCGCTTGTTAAGCTTCCTTTGAGCAAGAAACAGTTAGGACACGCAATAGGAATGAAAGACGTTGCTGTTACAGGAATTATTGACAGCGGTTTTGCAAAAAGCTTTTCCAACATTGAAATTTAGAAAAGGAGATACGAGTATGGCAATAGATTTTAAATACAGAGTACACGAAGTAAGTAAAGATTTAGGATTACAGAATAAAGATATATCAGAGGTTCTGAAAAAATATGCTACAGAGCCTAAAAATCATATGACAGCTCTCACAGACGAAGAGCTTGACATTGTTTTTGATTACTTTACTCAGAAAAACGCTTTATCCTCATTAGCTGAATTCTTTGCCGCTGCAGCTGCTGCAGAACAAGAAAAGAAAAAGAAAGAGGAAGAAGCAGAGGCTGCAGAGAAAAAGGCTAAAGCAAAAGAAAAGGCTTCTAAGGCAAAAGGCTCTGAAAAAGAACAGGAAGACGAAAAAGAGGTTCATTACGAAAAAACTCTTATTCCCGAAAAGAAGGAAGACAGAGTCAGATACGTTGACACAAGAACATCAAACGTTGACCTTTCTAAATTTGATGACAGAATTGAAGACCTTATTCCCGAAAAAGCTGTTTCAGATAACAGCGTTAAGATGCAAAAGCTAAAGAAAAACACATCTCGAAACAAGATATCTCAGAAGCAGCGTGAAGAAGAAGCCGAGAAAATGAAGAAATTAGCTGCTGAAAAAGCTAAAAAGCCTCAGCTTAAGCTTGTTCTTCCCGAAGAAATTGCAGTATGCGACTTAGCTTCAAAGCTAAAGGTTACAAACGCTGAAGTAGTTAAAAAGCTTATGCTTCTTGGTGTAATGGCTTCTGCTTCTCAGGTAATTGACTATGATACTGCCTTTTTAGTTGCTGAGGATTTCGGCGCAAAGGTTGAAAAAGAAGTTATTATTACTATTGAGGACAGACTTATTGACGACAGTGAAGACGATGCAGAAAGCTTAAAGCCCAGAGCTCCTATCGTTGTTGTTATGGGTCACGTTGACCACGGTAAAACCTCCCTTTTGGATGCTATCAGACACGCTAACGTTACAGCTTCCGAAGCAGGTGGAATTACTCAGCACATAGGCGCATATAGAGTTAACGTAGGCGACCGTGAAATAACCTTCCTTGATACCCCCGGTCACGCCGCTTTTACAGCTATGCGTGCAAGAGGTGCTCAGGTAACAGATATCGCAATTCTTGTTGTTGCTGCCGATGACGGAATTATGCCTCAGACAATAGAGGCTATAAATCACGCTAAAGCTGCAGGCGTAAGCATTATAGTTGCAATAAATAAAATTGATAAAGATACCGCTAATCCCGACAGAGTTAAGCAAGAGCTTACAGAGCACGGTCTTGTTGCTGAGGAATGGGGCGGAGATACAATTTGTGTTCCCGTTTCTGCTCTTAAGAGAGAAGGTATTGACAATCTGCTTGAAATGGTAACTCTTGTTGCTGATATGAAGGAGCTTAAGGCTAACCCTGACAGACTTGCAAAGGGTACTGTTATAGAAGCTAAGCTTGATAAGGGCAGAGGCCCCGTTGCTACTATCCTTGTTCAAAACGGTACTTTGAAAACCGGTGATATTATAATTGCAGGTACTGCTGTCGGCAGAGTCAGAGTTATGATAGATGACAAGGGTGAAAGAGTAAAAAGCGCTTATCCCTCTATGCCTGTTGAGATTGTCGGTCTTGCAGAGGTTCCCGATGCAGGCGATGTATTCCACAGTGTAGAAAACGAGAAAATGGCACGTGAGGTTGTTGAACAGAGAAAGCATAAGCTCAAGGAAGAACAGTTCAACGCTGCCAATAAAGTTTCTCTTGACGATTTATTTGCTCAAATTCAAGCCGGTGAGGTTAAGCATCTCAACATAATTGTCAAGGCTGACGTTCAAGGCTCTGTTGAAGCTATTAAGCAATCTCTTGAAAAGCTTTCTAACGATGAGGTTAAGGTTCACGTTATCCACGGCGGCGTTGGCGGAATAACAGAGTCCGATATAATGCTTGCTACCGCTTCCGGTGCTATTGTAGTAGGCTTTAACGTACGTCCCGACAAGTCTGCTGTTGACTCCGCTGCCAACAACGAAATCGAAATCCGTCTTTACAGAATTATTTATGACTGTCTTGAAGAAATGCAGGCAGCTATGAAGGGTATGCTTGCTCCTAAATATAAAGAAGCTGTTATAGGACACGCTCAGGTAAGACAGACAATTAAAATTTCCGGCGTAGGAACAATTGCCGGCTGCTATGTTCAGGACGGTAAAATCTTAAGAAGCTCTTCTGTAAGACTTATTCGTGACAGCATTGTTGTTTACGAAGGCTCTTTGGCTTCCTTAAAGAGATTTAAAGATGATGCAAAGGAAGTAAACGAAGGCTACGAATGTGGTATAGGACTTGAAAAATTCAACGATATTAAAGAAAATGATATTATTGAAGCATATATAATGGAAGAAATAAAACAATAATATCAAAAGATAAATAAATTATGAAAGGCGGTCTTTTATATGGCTAATCACAGACAGGAGAGAATAAATGAAGATGCAAAGCGTGCTATTTCCGAAATTGTCCGTGAGCTTAAAGACCCTCGCATCCCTACAATGTGTACTGTAACTGCTGTTCACATTACTCCCGACCTTAAATTTGCAAAGGTTTTTGTCAGTATTCTTGATTCTCAGGAGGTACAACAAAAGGCAATCAAGGCTCTTGTAAGTGCTTCAGGATATGTAAGACGTGAGCTTGCCCATAAAATAGATTTAAGAAACACTCCTCAGATAAATTTTGTTCTTGATAATTCCATTGAACACGGAACCCATATTGCAAAACTTATAAATCAAGTATGCAAGGATTCTGACGAATAATTCTCGCAGAAAGGACTGATTGACGGTGTTAAAGAAAATAGCACAGCTTATTAAAAGCTTTGACAATATAATGATTATATGTCATATCCGCGCCGACGGAGATACATTAGGCAGTGCGTATGCTCTTAAAGAAGCGCTTGAAAACCTCAACAAAAAGGTTTGTGTTGCCTGCGACACTCCCATTACGCCTAAATATCAATATATTACAAACGGGGTTTCTCAGCTTTTGCCTGAATTTGACCCTGAGCATGTTATATGCGTTGACGTGGCAACTGAAAAGCTTATTGGTGAATCTTTATCGGGCTTTTTAGACAGAGTTGATGTTGTAATTGACCACCATCCAACCAATTCTCTTTACGGAAAAGAAAACTATGTCGAAGCTGATAAGGGTGCAACAGGTGAAATAATTTATAAGCTTATCAAAGAAATGGGCTGTGAAATAACTCCTAAAATTGCCGAGTATATTTACATAGCCATATCTACCGATACAGGCTGCTTCAGATATTCAAACACAACTGCCGAATCCTTACGCACAACTGCTGAGTTATACGAGTTCGGTATTCCCGCCTCTGAAATCAACAGACGCTTTTTTGAAACAACCACAAAAAACAATATCGCACTTCAAAAAATGATTTTTGACAGGATTCATTTTTACAGACAGGGTACTATTGCCTTTTTAATAATAAGCCTTGATATGATAGAAAAAACAGGCGTAAACGAAGATGACGTTGAGTCTATGACTGTTTATCCAAGACGTATTGAAGGTGTTGAGGTAGGAATAGTAATGCGTGAAATCGAAGTAAACAAATATAAGGTTTCCGCCCGTTCAAACGACTATATTGATGTATCTAAAATCTGCCAGAAATACGGCGGCGGCGGACATATTAAAGCTGCAGGCTGTACCATAGCGGGAGACCCTTTAGATATAGAGCGTGATTTAGCTACCGATATTATTGAAGCCTTTGAAGAAAGCCAAGAAAACAACTGAAAGGAAATTCCGAAATGACGGGAATTTTACCAATTGATAAGCCGACATCTATAACCTCCCATACGGTAACGTCTAATATAAAAAGACTTACAGGAGAAAAATGCGGACACAGCGGAACTCTTGACCCTATGGCTACGGGAGTTTTACCTGTTTTAGTGGGCAGTGCTACAAGACTTGCGGATTTTCTTGCTACTGATAAGCAATATATTGCTCATATACAATTGGGAACGCTTACCGATACAGGCGATATTACGGGCAACGTTATAGAAAATGCTGACTTTTCCCATATAACAAAGGATGACCTTTTAAACGCTATAAAAACATTTAAAGGACAAATACAGCAGACTCCCCCGCTTTATTCGGCAATAAAGGTAAACGGACAAAAGCTTTGCGATATTGCAAGAAAAGGCTTAAGTGCTGATATTCCTTCAAGAATTATAACGATATATAAAATTGAGCTTTTGGACTATGATGCTTCAAAAGGTATTTTCTCCCTTTTAGTTGACTGCTCCAAAGGTACATATATACGCACTTTAGCACAGGATATCGGTCAAAAGCTTTCTACTGTTGCCACTTTATCTGCCCTTCAAAGAACAGTATCCTGCAATATAGGAATTGACAAATGTATATCACTTGACAAGGCAAAGACCTTGTCAGCTGACGATTTAGGAAAATATTTAATTACTCCGGAAGAATATTTTTCTTATTTACCTAAAATAATATTAAAAGAAAATGCTGTTAAATACTACTCAAACGGCGGTGCAATCGCATTAAACAGAACAATTTTCGAAGCTGATTGCGACCTTTACTGTTGCTATAATCCCGACGGCATTTTCTTAGGTCTTTGCAAAAACAGCGAAGGCTCTGTAAAAGCTATTTGGAGTCAAAAATAATCTGCTTTTCACGAAAGGTGCTTGTCGCACATATGAAAATATTTAACAATATTGAAAATTATAAAAGCAGCGGCGAAGCGGTAATTGCGCTTGGCTTTTTTGACGGTGTCCATATGGGACACAGAAGCGTTTTAGAGCGTGCAAAAAAAATTGCTTCTGAGAAATCTCTTAGATGTATTGCCCTCACTTTTGACAAGTGTGCTTCAAACGTTATTTCAGGCAAAACAGTTACACCCATTATTACAAGCAATAACGAAAAAGCTTATCGTATTTCCGAATTAGGAATTGATGAGCTTGTTTTTATACCCTTTTTGCAAATAAAAGACCTATCCCCCGATGAGTTTTTCAAAAAAATACTTATTGACATCTTTCACGGAAAGCATTTTGTATGCGGTGAAAATTATACCTTTGGCGCTAAAAAGCAAGGAAACATTCAGACTCTTGCAAAGCTTTGTCAAGACCTTGACTGCGATTTTACTACTGTAAGTCCCGTCTTTTATGAAAATCAGCTTGTTTCCTCTACTAAAATACGTTCTCTTATTTCAAACGGAGAAATGGAGCTTGCAAACACTCTCCTTTGCTCCCCTTACAGCATTTGTTCAAAGGTGGAATGGGGGAAGCAGCTTGGACGTACTATCGGTGTACCTACCATTAACCAATTCTTTTTTAATGAAAGTATAATTCCAAAGCACGGCGTATACATCAGTAAAACAACGGTGGGAGAAAACGAATACCCTTCTATTTCAAATATCGGGCTTCGTCCTACGGTTGATTGCGATACTGCCGTCAATATTGAAACTCATATTATTAAGCACTATTTTGACCTTTACGATAAGGATATTAGAATTGAGCTTTATAAATATATTCGTCCCGAAATAAAATTTGATTCTCTTGACCAATTAAAAGAGCAAATTCAAAAGGACATTCTTCTTTCAAAACAATTTTTTAATTAAAACTGATTTAAGGATAAATACTATGCTTTATTTTGACAATCATATTCATACCGAATTTTCTTTTGACTCACAGGAAAAAATGGAAAACGCTTGTCTTTTTGCTTTGGATAAAAAAATGGGAGGCATCTCTTTTACCGACCATTTTGACTGCAATTATCCAAAAGAAGAAAGAATCAATCTCACTGAATACAAAAGAGCCTTTGATATATGTAAAGAAAAATTTCCAAATATTTATTTAGGTGTTGAAATTGCTCAGCCCTTTGAAAATGAAGAGCTTTACAAACAGGCTTTAAATTTTTGTGATTATGACATTATTCTAATGTCTTTACATAACAATCCACAATACGAAGATTTTTATTTTCTTGATTACTCCAAGCTAAACACAAGGGAATTACTCGAGCGCTATTTTGACATACTTTTAAAAATGGTTGAAACCTTTGATTTTGACGTTTTAACTCATTTAGACTATCCTTTCAGATATATCAGTTCTTTTTCAAATCAGCCTGATGTTGATGAATTTAACGAGCAAATTGATAAAATTCTTAAGGCTGTAATTGAAAAAAACAAGGTGATAGAGGTCAACACCTCAAATCTTTATAAAGGTATTATGCGCACTCTGCCCGAGTATTCAATTGTAGAAAGATATGCCGCTTTAGGCGGTAAGACAGTAAGCTTAGGCTCAGATGCTCACTGCGCTCAAAATATCGGAAATGGCTTTGAAAATGTTTTAACTGCTCTTAAGAAGTGCAAAATTGATAATATTTGCTTCTTTGAAAAACGAAACCGTATTGATGTTGAGATAAAATAATATAAAAATTGAGAATAAATAGAAATATACAGTACATAATTAATCTATATGAAAAGATTATTATGTGCTGTATTTTTTGTTTTTATTTTCACATTTACTGTAAATGCCGATAGCTTTACACTACCAACAAACGAAACAATAAACGGAAACCTTGTTAAAGCAGAAAATTTCATTGAATCCAATGGAATTATTAACGGCGATGGGATATTCTTTTGCAACACTCTTGATTTAAAAGGAAGCATTGAGCAAGATTTATTAGGTGCTTTCAGCACCGCCTCAATAAATGCAACGGTAGGGGGAAATTTAAGAGCAGTTGCAGGAGGTATCTTTTTATATGGGAAAATTTCAAAAAACGTTACCGTTGTAAGCGGACGTGTAAATCTTGAAAAAGCAAGCGTAATAGGAAGCAGCGCCTATATTTTAGCAGGAGATGTAATATTAAACGGAACAATAGAAAAAACAAGCTATATAAGTGCAAGAGAAATTATTATTAACGGAACTGTCAATGGTGACCTTTATGTTTATACAGGGGCAAAAGGAAAGCTTTATATAAATGAAACTGCAAAAATAAACGGCACTTTATACGTAAATGGAAATTACGCTTCTATTTCTCCTAAAGCTGAAATACGTCAAACGGTAAAAAAAGAAATCAAATCAAAAAATACAAATATGTTATTATTTGTTTTATCTCTTGTTATTTGCTTTGTTGTAATGAGTCTTTTGGCTATCCCCTACTATTTCATTTTCAAAAACAGAGAATGTAAATTTCCACGCTTTAAAAGTATCATAAGCTTTAGTTGGAAATTTATTTTATATTTATTGATTTCAGTTTTATTCTTAATTTTACTTTTAATTTTATCATTTATAATTTTGCCTTTTAAAATTTTTATTGCTGTTTTATCTGTTTTTATGGGTTCTTTTTTCTTTCTTTATTTATTTTCAATATTTCCCCTATCAAGATTACTTGGAAGCCTTATAACCCGTAAAAATGGCTATTTTTCAATGATTTTAGGCTTTTTTATAATATATTTTCTAATAAGCATTTTATATTTGGGGACAACTGTTGAGGTTTTATCGGTCATTTCTTTCATTTTTATATACACTTTATGTGTGCTGATATATATTTTAGGCTCGACAATGATTAAAACATCAATTTTTTCTGAATAATTTACTTTAACAGAGACAAACTATTATCAAACTTTTATAAGGAGTAGTCTTAATATGCTAATAGATAAAATCGCACTTATTTTAACCATAATCGGTGCTCTCAACTGGGGAAGCATTGGAATTTTCGGTTTTGACATAGTTGCTTTCTTTTTCGGAGGTCAGCTTTCTATAATAAGCCGTATAATTTATTCACTTGTGGGATTAGGCGGAATTTGGTGCATTTCTTTACTTTTCAAAAGAATAACAAACGATACACACGATTCTCACTAATTTTTACGAAAACATCCTCTTAGCAAATCATAAAACTATATATGTGTTTTATATAAAATCCGGCTGTCTGCAGTCGGATTTTATATTTTCGGTAAAACAAATTATTAACAAAACAATTTATTTTTTTAAAATATTTTTGTCGATATAAACTTTTTAGGACCAAAAAATGAAAAATAGTTAAAAAGATATTAATAATTGTTATACAAAAATAATGTTTTTGTTATATAATATAGACAAGGTAAGGGAATTTATTTTTAAACTGTTTTCAGGAACTGTTTTTTAGATCGCTTACTTTTTTATACTTTTTATTTTTTAAAACAAAAAAGTAGGTGAATTTTAGTGAATACCATTAATGAAAAAGAAGCTTCAGCTATTGTTGATGAATCAAATGGTTCTCAAGCTATTGAGCATTCAGATATTGAAAATTCAGTTGTTAAGCCTGCTGAGGAGTTATCTCCTGCTAAGCCTAAGGCAACTCTTCGTCATAAAATTTTCACTGCAATCGGTATTACCCTTTGCGTTATCTTTTGTTTACTGTTAGCTTGTAATCTCACTATTATAATAAAGGGCTCGCTCTATCCGGACAAACCACCGTCTGTACTTTCCATTACTCCGATGGTTGTTCTTTCAGGCTCTATGAAATCTATCCTTTCATAAAATCAAAACTTCTTCTTATAAATCCCGATTATTACAAGGGTTTTTGCTGAAAAAGTTTGGATTTCCTTTTGTAACTTTCGGGTTCGTATTCATTTGGTATTTCT
>SVMS01000034.1 GCA_015067255.1 Oscillospiraceae bacterium | reverse complement strand
TTCACTCTTAGAATGAATACCTGAATCTTACGTGCCAACCGCACACCGCTTTTCTGCTGAGAATGCCAGTCTTTTCGGGATATTTCGGCATATCGGGAACTCGTCAAAAATGGTGTAAAAACCTGAACCATACGCGTCTGCCAATTCCGCCATACCCGCGTCTTAAAGTAATAAGTAATAGGTAAGAGGTAAGAAGTAGGAGGTTCCTCTATTTTTACACGGCGAGGACTGCCGAGGCGGAGCATTTCGCTTAATCCGCAACGCTTTGATTTTTACACGGCAAGCAAACCGAGGGTGAGCTTATTTTTTCGGATAAATCTTACTTTTCACCTTATCACACCTTTTTGTATTATATCAAATCTTTTTTTATCAGTCAAGGTGTTTAGCGAAAGAAAAAATAACGCATTTTTAATTCAATGCGTTATTTTTTTGCGGTTTGGGGAATTTTACCATTTATATTTTACGTTGTGGTATTCTGTGCCTACGAAGCCGATTTGGCAAAAATCGTCCATATTGTGTCTTATTATGTAATCGATGTAGCTTTCCATAATTTTTGCTGTAAAGACGTAGCCTGCGGCGTTTAAATGACCGCTTAAATAGAATATTTTTCTGAATTGTTCGTCATAGACGGGAGCATATTTATCTAAATCTATAACGTATGTATATTCAAAAAGCTTTGACAGCTCATATAACAGCTCAGTATGCTCCTTTGATACGGGGCCGTTTTCATTTTGAGGCATAGTTACAAGGAAAAATCTTGCCTTGGGCTGTTTTTCCTTTAAGCGCTGAATTATTCTTGAATACCAGCCTGCAAAGGTGTCCTTATTGTTGTTATAGTCCTTTAAATCTATGTCAGAAACGCTTCCTATTTCTTGCTTCATATTCAATATGTCATTTACGCCTAAGGCGATTATATAGGCTTGGCAAACCTTGTCGTCATCCCAGAAGCCGTTATCCTGCGCAAAGGACTGCATATATTCCTTTGCCGTCATTCCGCCTCTTGAAAAATTAAAGACCTTACAGCCACAGTCCCTTGCAAGAAACTGTCCCCAGGAATATTCGTACAAATCGTGATAGCCTATGTTTCCCTGCTCGTCCAAGGACTCAAATTCTCCTGAGGAAAGGCTGTCACCCACACAGCCGATTGTTCTGAAAATTTTACAAAAGCCGCCATCCTCAACTATTCTTTCAAGGGGTTTTTCTGCTTTATCGTTGAATTTATAATAATTTATATAGTCCATAGCTATTCTCCTAATTTAACCGGTCCAAAAGCGCAAATTGCACGGCCTTTTTCGTCTGTGATGTTGCAGTAAGGGCTTCTGCCCCAACCGTAATAGAGATATCTCTCTTTAAGCTCAGGAATTGTTCTTTGGGTATATATAACTGCCTTGTTTCCCTCAAGGGACACTCTATGTATTGAATCCTCATTTACTGTGTCGGGAGAAGAGCTTAAAGCAAAGCCCCAAGGACGTCCCTTGCTTGTAAGTGAGCCGTGAAGATTTTCAAGCTCTACCAAAATACGATTGCGCCACGCATCAACGCTTTCTACCCACACTTTTTTAACTCTCGGCGCCGCTAAAATATCTTTTTTCTCGGGCCATAGCAAGTGCGCCATACTCTCTGCCGCATCCTTACCCACCTGTGCCTGCGACTTACTTGTAAGATGAATACAGTCAGAGAGCTCTTTGTCAATTGCTGTAATTGTATCAATACCCGAAATCTTCTCATTCAAATCATACTGCTGCATTTTTACACTGCTCCAGCTGTCAGTTCTGCTTTCTTCAACGCAAAAATATACAGGGCCTATCTGCACCTGAACAATTGGGATATCCTTGCCGAAATCCTTTCTTGCTTCTTCAAAAATTTTAAGAGTTCTTTCGGTGAATTTTACGCTGTCCTCAGGTAATGTATCCGAACAGCCCTGATACCAGAACATTCCTCTCACATTGGAGCCGTTAAGCTCAAATCTTTCTACCATAGCGGCATAAAGGCTACCGTCTGTACCTTCGTTTTTAATATCGGGGCTCCATTGGGTTGTGCTTGTTCCGCCGTGCGCCGCATTGATTACGCCCTGAGGTACACCGCCCGAATATTTTTTCATTTCCTGAGCAAAGGAAAGTCCCGGACCTACATTTCCGGTTCCCTTGACAAATCCCTCGGGAAGAAGTTTTTTATGTGCTTTATAAGGGGTTTTTGCCAAATCGCAAAGAGGATGCTTTGCAGCTCCCCATTCCCCCTGCATATAATAAGCTCTTATCTCTTCATCAACGGGAGCTTCAATATCCTCTTTTGTTATCTCTCCGCAGCCTTCCATATTGGACTGACCTGCAAGCATCCACAGGTCTCCCACGTAGATATCTTCAAAAATTTCGCCGTCTATATTTACAGTATACGGACCGCCCACAGCCATACCTGTCAAGCGTGTGCCTTTTTGGGTTTCTTCAACCTTAAGCTCGCCTGCTGATGCGCCTGTATAAGTTGCGCTTTTTATCTTTTCTTTAATATAAATTTCGCAAACATTATTCTCGTTGCGCTGCATAACCATTCCGCTGAGTATTCCTCTCATAAAAAGACCTTCCTTTCTTTTTTAAATTTACCACATTTGACCTTTAAAGTCAATTTATAAAGTGATATTTTTCTCTTTTCAAATCAATTTTTTTATGGTATAATATATTACTTAATATTTCAAGGAGGGATATGCTGTGTCGGATAAAAACAATACACAAGAAGCTTTTTTGCCAAAGAGCACATCACCCGTTTTGCTTTCTGCCATAAGGAAATACACCAAAAAGGCGCAAAACGATGCAAAGCTTCTTATGACAGGGCAAAAGGCAAAGCTTTTGCCTGTTATCAATTTTGAAAACGACAGCTCTCTTTCTCTCTCCTTTAAAATAGGTGTAAATCGGCTTTATGTTCTCAACAATCTGTCTGAATTTAAGCTGAATATGGAAAACAACGCTTTAGCCTCTTACGGAAAAGACGAGCTTTACCACAGCCCCGACAGCTTTGAAGCTGACAGCTTGCCGACCTTGAGCTTTCTTATGAAGCAGTTACCTCAAAGTGTTGACACCTACAGCTATTACCGCAGAAGCACCGATAAAAAGCATCTGCGTCTTAACCGCTACACACTTGACAGCTTTTTTGAAAGCTGCATAGATAATGCCGTTGAGGTTATTGACTCAGAGCGCTTCAAGGCTGAGGTTATATATGAAAATCCTCAGATAAATCTTGAGTTTTCAAAGCTGAGAGAGGACAGCTTCAGGCTCACCTTTTCGCCCCATTTCAAAGCATTTATGGGTGTTAACAGCTGTTATATTTTTATTGATAAAAAAATATATGTCTGCGACAGCGAGTTTACCGCTGCTGCAGGAGAGCTTCTTTATGAAATTTCGGCATCGGGTTCATACTCTTTTGTTTTGCAAAAAAATGATTTTGAAGAGTTTTGCTCCTGTGTTCTTTCAAAGGTCTCCGAATTTATAAATATTCCCGAAATTCCTCAGGAGCTTGATTTCAAAGCTCTCTCCTCCCTTGTATGCAAGGCGTATATAGACCGTCTTGACAGCTTTGAATTTTTTGCAAGGCTTGAGTTTCATTACGGGGACAAAATGCACACCGACATAGTAAACAAAAGCTTTAAAAGCTCGTTGGATATTGAAAAAGAAAAAGTGTGCGAAGCCTGTATAAAAGAGTTTTTTACCGAATATGACGAAACAAAAAACATCTTTCTTTGCAAAGACGAAGACAAAATGTTTGACTTTTTATCCTACGGCGCCCTTAGGCTGTCCCGTTTTGCTCAGGTTTTTGTTTCGCAGGAAATTGCAGGGATAAAACCCGTGCGTGCTACAGGAATGAGTATAGGTGTGCGCCTTCAGAGCAATCTTATCTCTCTTGATATAGATTACGGCTCATTAAGCCCCACCGATGTTATTGACGCAATAGAAACGTATAAAAGAAAAAAGAAGTTTGTACGTCTTAAAAACGGCTCGTTTTTAAATCTTGAAAGCTCGCCTGTTGCAGAGCTTTATGAGCTTATGCAGGGTCTTGATTTAAGCCCGAGAAATCTTCTTTCGGGTATAATTGAGATACCCTCACACAGAGCAATTTATCTTGATTCCGTTATAGAAAAAAGCAAGCTTGTTTCCTACTCTTCAAATACCGATTTTAAAAATTTTGTTGAACGTATCAAAAATGTAAATTTTTCTCAGCCTCAAATTCCCCAAAGCTTAGAGAACATTTTGAGAGAGTATCAGAAGACAGGCTTTATGTGGCTTAAAACTCTTTATGATTACGGCTTTTCGGGTATTCTTGCAGACGATATGGGTCTTGGAAAAACCTTGCAGGTGCTATCTCTTTTATTAAGCTTTAAAGATAGCGGAAATACAAAGCCGTCATTGGTTATCTGCCCCTCTTCCTTAGTGCTTAACTGGGTAAGTGAGGTTGAAAAATTCACGCCCCGACTTAAAGCTTGCGCCGTAACAGGTAATGCAGAAGAACGAAAGCAAATTCTTTTACAAAGCAGAGCCGATATTTTCGTTACCTCCTACGAGCTTTTAAAAAGAGATATCGAATTTTACTGTCAAAAGAGCTTTTTCTTTGAAATAATAGACGAGGCTCAATATATTAAAAACCATTCAACTCAGAATTCAAAGGCTGTAAAGCTTATAAAAAGCGTACACCGTCTTGCTCTTACAGGTACACCTATTGAAAACTGTCTTGCTGAGCTTTGGTCTATTTTTGATTTTCTTATGCCCGGCTATCTTTACAGCTATTCCCGTTTTAAAACAAGATTTGAAATTCCCATAGTTCGTGAAGGCAATAAGCAGGCGACAGAAACTCTTCAAAGGCTTGTAAGCGCATTTATATTGCGTCGCTTGAAAAAGGATGTTTTGACTGAGCTTCCCGAAAAAACAGAAACAGTAATTTACTCGGCACTGTCAGAGGAACAGGAAAGATTATATGTTGCCAATGTAACTGCCGCAAAAACAAAAATTTCAGGTCAGCTTGACAGCTCGGATAAGCTGCAGATTTTGGCACTTCTTACCCGTCTGCGACAGCTTTGCTGTGATCCGTCCTTGGTGTATGAAAACTACACCGAGCAAAGCGCAAAATTGGAAGCCTGCTTAGAGCTTATCGAGGAATGTATTGCATCAAAGCATAAGCTTTTGCTCTTTTCTCAGTTTACCTCTATGCTTGAAATAATTCAAAAAGAGCTTGTCAGCCGAGGAATTTCCTATTATAAAATAACAGGTGAAACCAAGGCAGACGAGCGTTTAGGTCTTGTAAACCGCTTTAATGCTGACAGTACTCCCGTCTTTTTAATTTCCCTTAAGGCAGGGGGCGTGGGTCTTAATCTGACAGGTGCAGACACAGTAATTCACTATGACCCTTGGTGGAATTTATCGGTGCAAAATCAGGCTACCGACAGAAGCTACCGCTTGGGACAGAAAAAAAGCGTTCAGGTCTACAAGCTTATTGCCAAAGGCACAATCGAAGAAAAAATACTCAAAATGCAGCAAAACAAAGCGGCCCTTGCCGACAGCATAGTGAAGGACGGAGATATATCCCTTGCAAAGCTGAGCAAGGACGAGATTATAGAGCTTTTATCGCTTTAGATTACAGGAGGATTTTTTATGAGCATATTAAAAAAATCAATATCGGTAATTCTTTGTATTACACTGTTGCTCAGCACCTTGACGGTGCCTGCTTTTGCACAGGAGGAGGAGCGTGATGTTCATTACTCCGATTTGTTTTTCGGATATTCCTATTATCTTGAAAATTCAAATCTCTTAGACCAATATTACGAGGGCGTTTCGGGCACCTTTGATAAAATTTTTATAGATTTCTATAACAGCGGTGAATACAGCTGGTCCTACGGCAAGGAGCTTATTGACACCGCCGCAAGCCCTGCGCAGATTTGTAAAAATATTTGTGACGGCTTAGGCTTTACCGACTATACCTATAACAATATGCTTGACAGTGCAAACAGAATTTTTGCACAGCATTTGGTAAGCGGCTTTAAGGGCAGCGAGTTTATGGAAAACAACAATAAATACGCTAAATATTTATCCACTCTTTTAGGTGTTATCGAGGAGATAGAAAAATTAGGTCTTGAATTAAATCCCGACAGCACAGAAAGTGAAAAAACAGCACAGCTTTTAGAGGGTGCTTTAGCAAAGCTTAATGACGCTAGGCTTTTGAGCAAGCTAAATCTTTCCGAGGTTGAAATCACCAACGATATGCTTATGGAAAAGCTTGGGGATTTAGTTGGTGCAACAGAGTATATTGCAAGCTTTATTGATGCAATTACAATATATTCCGCAAGCCTTGCCCTTGAAAATGTGCGAATAGAAATAGTTGAGGATATTTATACAGCTGCACCGTCAGGCTCTATGCTCAGAGACGGTATGTCAAGGCTTTACAGCGAGTTAAAAAGCAAATTTTCCAATTATTTTATATATAACTATTTTGTTCAAGGCGTATTTTATGACCTTGCCGAAAAGCTTGCTATGAAAAGCGTACCCACACCCAACGGAACGCTTACTCTTGCATTGGCTGTTATGGAGGTAGTTTCCTTTGTTACCTTCGATATTTTAAGACCTCAAACTGTAAATATTGATGATTTGCTGACTCAGGTTGCTTTAAAAGCCTATGTAGAGGATTTATATAAGGCAGTAAAAAATCAAAGCTATGTTTTCTCTTCAAGATTTAAGCTTAGCGAGGTTTCGAAATATCTCAATTTATTAAAGGGGTTAACCTGTGCTGTAGATGCGGCAACAGATGCTTCGGAGAAAATTGTGCTTGACACAAACAGGGACAGCCTTGCAACACTTAAAAGAAACTTTTATCAAAAGGACGTCTGTGCATCAATTCTCAATCAAGCTGTTGCGGCAGTTAAAAGCGCCCCTGCAGACGAGCTTATTAAATACACCTACGGCACTCTATCTGTAAATAACTCCAACAAATATGACTATGTTTTTTATCTCAGAGGAAGCTCTGACAATATAGAGCCCGACACCTTTTATGTTACCTTTGACGGCTATGACGGAGACCTCTCTCTTGCAGAAGGCGCAAGGGTTACTGTTCCCGAGAATGAAACATTAAAAATAAACGGCTCTCTTATACTTAACGGTGATTGGAATGGCGGCCCCTCCTTTGCTAATCACGGAGACCTCACCTTAAACGGCTCTGTATCAGCTTCAAGCAGAAATGCAGGAGTATCTGTCGCAAATTATAATATTATGCGGGTTTCGGGAAGTCTTCACGCAGGCTACAGATGTTCCTTTTATAATTCACCCGAGGCTACCTTATATTTGGGAGGCAATCTCTCCTGGGGTTCAAACGGTTCAAGTGTTACTCTTAATAAATCCACAATATATATAGGCGGCGATATTACATCGGCTTGGCATAACGGCCGTGAGGCAGTAGGCACACTTGTGCTGACAGGCACACAGCAGCAGACCTTTAACTATATAGATTTCGATAAGCTTATAATAGAAAATTCCTCTGCTGACGGTGCAAGCTTTACCACGATTACCGTAAAGGAGCTTTTTAACCATAACGGAAACAGCTTTACAACAACAGGCACCTGTACCTTCCCCGACTATGACGGAGACGGCACAAAGGACAATAAGGACACAGCTCCATTGGTTGGCTTGCCCTGTACAATTTCAGTTAACACCTCCGACTCAAGCCACGGCACTGTTTCAACAGATAAAATAGAAACAGCAGGCGGTGCAACCCATACAGTAACAGCAAATTCCAATTTTAAATATGAGTTTGTACATTGGAAAAATTCTGCAGGTACGGTTGTTTCGCAAAATAAAGAATATACCTTTGTAGCAAAAAAAGATGAAACGCTGACAGCCGTTTTCAAAAAACGTGCACATTCCATTACCGTAAATGCCTTGGGAGGAACAATATATGTTCCTTCAAGTGCCGAGATTGACTCGGTTGTAAATGTTAGTCTTATAGAGGATAACGGTTATGTTTATAAGGCTGACAGCTTATGTGTCAACGGTACAAAAATAGAAAATTCAAGCTTTATTATGCCTGACGAGCCTGTAACCGTCAGTGCCGAATTTGTGAGAAACGAAAATTATTTTGCACTTAAGGAAATGATTGAAAAGGTGCAGGGATATACCTATGAAGACTATTCGGCACAAAGCTTTGATGACTTGCGAAATGCAATTTTTGATGCACAGGAGGCACTGAAAAACGACATAAGCGTGCAAACTGTCAATGAGCATATAGCGGCACTTCAAGCGGCTGAACAAAAGCTTACACAAAAATTTATTGTAGACCTCAAAATAGTTTATTATGCAGACCTTTATTTAGATGTTCCCGAGCTTATTTACGATTTTGCTCTTTCGGTAATCTATGATAACGGTACAAGCGAAGCTGCTCCTTACTATACTGTTTCAGATTTTGACGCTTCTGTTTTGGGAGAACAGCTTGTCACCTTTTCCTACGGGGGTGTTTCTAAGGCTGAAACGGTAGTTGTTTTTAAAAGAAACATTACCTGCTCTACAGTTGATGAGCTTCCGAGCTATGCCTTTTCAAAGGGAGAGAGCTACGAGCCCGAGGTATCTCTTACATATGAGCACTACAATGAAAAATTGGTAAAGGACAGAGATTACACCGTTACATATATAGACAACGACAAAATAGGTATGGCTACCGCTGTTGTTACAGGTATCGGAAAATATGAGGGAACACTTGAGCTTCTCTTTACTATCTATTGCGACCATTCTGTAGGATACAGTATAGACGGTTTTTGTCTAACCTGCGGCGGATATGAGCCTGCTGCTTTAAACAGCGATAATTTTTACGAAATTGAAAATGCGGGACAGCTTTTATTCTTTGCAGATATGGTTTGTTCGGGATATTGGGAAATAAATGCACTTTTGAAAAATGACATTGATATATCTGATTATCCAAATGCGGTAATTGATTATTATGCGGGAATTTTTGACGGCAACGGACACAAAATAACAGTTAATTTAAGCGGCGGCAGTAATACGGCTCTTTTCCCCCATACATTAAGCTGTACAATTAAAAATCTGACAATAGCAGGAAGCATCTCAACAACAGGACAGTTTTCGGGCGGTATAATCAGTATGATTAATGAGAGAGCCGCTGTAAATATAGAAAACTGTATTGTTTCGGCAAGTATAAATTCAAGTGTATCGGGTGACGGTACACACGGCGGCTTGGTGGGAATTGTTATGGACAATGCCACCGTAAGCTTTGACAACTGTGCTTTTGTCGGCTCCTTAGGCTCAACAAAGACTCATTCCTGCGGCGGCTTTGTAGGCTGGGCGGCAGATAAGGCTAAGGTTAATATTAAAAATTCATATGTAGCGGCAAGCTTTACTGTCGGCACAAGCAATTCAAATACCTTTGTACGCAGAAATTCTGCAACGGTAAGCGTTGTTAACTGCTATTATCTCAATGCTTTAGGCGGCTATTACAGTGCAAAACAGCTGACAGCCGAGCAATTTGCCAACGGTAAGGCTGTAATGTATTTAAATGCCAACAATCAAAAGCCCTATTGGACACAAAAAATCGGCACAGACTATCCCTCAATTTGTCTGCATCAGCAATACGAAAACGGCTTTTGTACTGCCTGCGGCGGTTGGGAAGCTCCCTATTACAATTCTTCGCTCTATTATGAAATTGAAAATGCAGGTCAGCTTTTCTGGTTTGCCAATACAGTAAACTCAGGCACTAACACAATTAACGCTATCCTTAAAGCCGACATTGATTTGGCAGGCTGTTTATGGACACCTATAGGAATATATGTAGATGATTATAGGGTAAGCTACAAGGGTGTTTTTGACGGAAATTATCACGTTATACGGAATATGACTGTTTTTGAAACAGGTCTTAAGGAAGCAGGCTTTTTCGGCAGAGCGGATTTTTCCACAATTAAAAACTTAGGCTTTGAAAACGCAAGCGTTACCCAAGCCAACGAAAACGGCATACGTGCAGGTATAATAGGCGGCGAAATCTGGCGCAGTATAGTTATAAACTGCTATGCTCACGGCGCAGTTTCCACTCTTAACCCCACCGATTGCGGCGGTATTGCAGGAGAAGCGGCAGACGGTACAACCTTTACAAACTGTTACACAAGCTTTAAAACTATTGTGGGCGACGGTACAGGAGTGCTGACAAACTGCTTTGACACCTCAAACACCACTCCCGAGCAATTTGCAAGCGGAGAAATATGCGCTTCTCTCAACAATAATACAAATATCTATTCTCAGACTATAGGACTTGACCTCTATCCGTCATTTAGCGCAGGAGCTTATAGCGGTGATATCACAGGGGATAAAGAAATAAATATCCTTGATTTAATTGCTTTGCAAAACTCGCTTCTTTCTTCAGAAACAGACTACACAGCAGACACAAACAACGACTGTAAAATTGACATTTGCGACTTGCTTTGGCTGAAAAAATACATTTTAAGCCTACACAACTAAAAACATACTTATCAACAAAGGGAGATAGCTTCGAAGCTATCTCCCTTTCAGGGTGTAGAAAAACCTTTCGACACCCTGATAGACTGTCCAAAAAGAGTGCAGATTTCGTCAATCCGTTCTCGTCGGCGTACGGTGTGGCGGAAAGCAGAAAAAATTTATTTAAATTCCGTATTTTTATGCGGAATTTTTCATTACAAAAAAATATAGGAAAAGAGAAAAAACTCCTTTCCTATATCAGTTTTGAAAATCAGCTTCAACCTATTTGCTTTTTCCTTTTCTGCGGTCTGTGCCTTTTTAGTCTTTATCCTATCTTTTGCGTGCTGTATTCTATCTCTATCCCGTTACTATAGTACTTGAATAAGAAATCATCCTTGTTTACGTATTCTATATCCTTGCCTGTTATTTGCATTATTGCCTGTATCATCAGCTGTTCTTCAAGCCCTGTATTTGTCGCTTTTTCAAGCTCAGAGATAAACAAATTTACTGCATAGTCTTTCTCGCTGAGAATTTTCTGCCATTTTTCAGGATTTGCATCAATATAGTCCTTTGTGTGACTGCTCATTGAAACGCTTTTTGTGTTAGCTATATCAGAAATATATTCCCTGATTGGCGGATGTCTGAACCCGAGAAGATTGACCGTAAGTATCACAATTCCCACTGCTACCGAAATTACAACAGTAGCTTTTCTGCTGAATATGTAAAATCCGCTTGGCTCTGCATTATCTGCATCGCTGATAAAAAAGCTCAGTCTTAGCTTTTCAATAGCCCACATAACCTTAGGGATAAGCGCCTCAATGCTTGCCAATAAGAAAAATATCATTCCAACCCACAAAAGCTCAAAGCTTCGCTGAGTAATTATACCTATGATAATAAATACAAGAGTGCATAAAGCCCCTATAAGTGCCGCTGCCCCCATAGCTTTATCAAGCTTACTTACATAAAGAGGGTCTTTTTTGTTGTACATTTCTTCAATTTTTCCGCTTACCTTGGCACGCATTTTTTGCTCCTCAAAAGAGGATAGCTTATCGCCCAACATTTCGTTACAGTCAACGCAAAAAATACGCTCATCGGAATTATGAGCCCCGCAATTATCACAAAGCTTCATTTTTCGCACCCCTTTTAATCAGGGCACCTTCCTTATGGAAAGTGCCCCGTTACCTATATCATTAAATCTATTCAGCCTTTGTTTCGGTCTGTTCTTCATTCTTTACTGCAGGCTCAATTGTTACAGCTGCTGTGTTTTCAACATCAGCCTTTTTCTTGCCCAAAATTTCGGGGAGCTGCATTCCTGCCAGAGAGAAAACCTCCTCTAAAGGCGGAACTGACTGCATCATACCGGAAATAAAGCCGGCGGTGGTATTTTTTCCGTCCTTATTCTGACCGTTATCCCAAACAGTAACCTTATCAATCTTTATATTCTTAATAGCATCAACCTGAACACGCATTAAATCTTCAAGCTTATCCGCAATCAAAAGCTTGAGAGCCGCTTCGGCATCTCCGTTAGCAGACTTAACGATTTCCGCAAAGCCTGTTGCCTGCTTTTTAAGTATTTCTTCAACGCCTCGTGCTTCGGCTTCCATTTTTGCATAAATAGCATCTGCTTCACCCTTCGCTCTGCGGCGGATTTGCTCTGCTTCTGCCTCTGCCTCTAATTCAAGCTGACGTTTCTTAGTTTCTGCTCGAACGATAATATCTGCTTCCAAGGTTGCTTGCTCACGGGAGCGACGTGCTTCCTCAGCCGCCTGCTCTGCAGCATAAGCCTCCTCCAACGCCTTTGCCGCCTGGATTTTTTCAGCCGTTGTGGCAATTTTCTGAGCCTCTGCCTCTTTTTCCTTAAGTGCTGCCTCAGACATCGCTATCTTCATTTTTGCCTCATTTTCACCCTGGATAGCAATTGAATCAGCTTCGGAAACCTTAATTCTTTGTTCCATCTGAGCATTAGCCTCACCGATTGAACCGTCTCTTTCCTGCTCAGCAACACTCTTTTTAGCATCGTTAATAGCCTTTGCCGCTGCCTCTTTACCGAGAGCCGCAATATAGCCCGATTCGTCGCTGATATCGGTAACGTTTACGTTTATCAGACGAAGACCGATTTTTTTAAGCTCTGTTTCAACATTACTGCTGACAGCCGCCAAAAATTTATCACGGTCTGTGTTAATTTCCTCAATATCCATTGTTGCAATAATAAGACGAAGCTGACCGAAAATTATATCCTTTGAAAGCTCTTGAATTTCAGAAAGCTGTAATCCAAGCAAGCGCTCTGCCGCATTTTGCATAACACCGGGCTCGGTAGAAATACCTACTGTAAAACGGGAAGGTACATCAATTCGGATATTCTGTCTTGAAAGAGCGTTTTTCAAATCCACCTGAATTGAAATAGGTGTCAAATCAAGAAACTGATAAGACTGAAATACAGGCACTACAAACTCTGCGCCGCCGTGAATACATTTTGCGCTTCTGTTTGTGCCGTCCTTGTTTTTTCCGATAGAACCGTAGATTACCATAATCTTATCGGAAGGACATTTCTTGTACCTTGAGCATGCCCAAATAATAAAGGACATTACCACTAAAACAATCGCACTTACTAAAATAATTACTCCTGATTCCATTTATAAACCTCCATAAATAATTTATTTGCTTCTGACTACTAAAGCCGTCTGCCCGCTAAGACCTGTTACAACTACCTCACGGCCTGTGGGAATATCTTCGTTTTCATCGGTTACGGCATCGCGCTCCACAAAAGAGCCCTGAAGCATAACATTTACCTTGCCCTCGCCTTTTCTGTTGGCAGGAACTGTAAGATAAACCTTACCTGAAACACCGACAGCATTGCGGTTATCAAGATTTCCGTCGTTGCGAAGCTTCATTACAGAGCGCATCAGCAAAGCAATCATACTCATCATAGCAAAGCCGCAGACCAATGCTACAGGAATCGTAATCCAAAGCTTTACGCCTGCGCTCTCCATTCCGTATCCTACCCAACCGAATACAACCAAAAATGAAATTATTCCTCTTACTGTAAATAACCGTAAAGCCTCTAAGCCGCTGGGGTCAATATCACCGTCAGGAACATCGTGTGAAAAAACTCCGTCTGTATCCGTATCTGCATCCGCAATATCTTCTCCCAACGAAAATCCGTCACCGTCTGCTGTTTCTGCGCCAATTCCTATTAGCATAAGTATCGTTTGTACAATCAAAACTAATGTTGCAGGAACAGCAATACAGGCAAAAATTTGCGCAACTAAACTCAATGAGTTCCACCAAGTAAGCATATAAATTCCTCCTTATTTTGCGAGAATAAATTGGGTAAAAAGCATTATTCTAAGCTTAAAAGCTTTTTTTCAGCCGTACTGCGACAAATCGAGGCAAAGTGCGCATATGCCATTACCTGCAAAATTTTACTAAGTCTTTGCCGTGCCCCCTGTACAGGCTCGCTGTAATCCTCGGCAGCCGTCTCCGCTGCAGATATAACCGTTTTTTCATCAATGGTTATTGAATTGATGTCCGAAAGCATATCTACATATTTGTGATACAGCTCACTGTCGTCAATCAAATCATCGCTTTGGTCCTTTAAATCACCATTGATATATGACAGCAGGCTACAAATACTGTCAAGCGGTAATGATTCCCTTAACATATTTATATTCACTATTCTTGCAAATTGACTTTTTGTATACTGACGGTTAACCGGAGAAGAAACAAAGCCACGTTTAACCCAATTCTGTATCATATAGGGTTCAAGACCTGTCATCACCGAAACCTGAGAAAGAGTAATTCCGCCGGCGGCAAAAATACCCTCAAACATAATACGTGAACAGCCTTTTGCAATTCCCGAAACTTCGATCGTAGTTCCTGGTAGGTTGGTAGCCATTATATCACCTTCCTAATTAGGTTACTTAGATTATATCACACGGTCACGTGATTGTCAATAGGGATTTTAAGATTTTTTATATGCTAAATTTATTGCTTTCACAAAACAGATGCTATCCTGCTATATAGTCCTTTTTTCCTCCGTGAGAGCCAAAAATCTGCCGGCTCCCCTTGTCTGAGCAAGAAAGAACAGCCTCACTTGAGACTGCTCCTTTCTTCCTGTGATACTAATCAGCTTGAACGCTTGATTTGACTTCATTTTCAATTGAAAGCTCTTGCAAAAGCTTTTTTCTTTTTTTAATCAGGTCAATTTCTATAGCAAGCCAAAGTATAAACGAAGCAAAAATAAAAAATTCAAGGATGTTCGTCGGCCCTTCAACATCAAATTCAAACAGTCCCCATTTTTCACGGCTGATATAGCTAAAACCGCCAATAGCCCGACTTACATCTGTATCCCACTCACTTGCCGTTAGCTTTTTAGCGTCAACACGTGAGTCGTGCCAAAGCTTAATTTCTGCCGTTTCACTTACATTACCTATCAATTCCACTCTTGATGAACCGGAACAAATCAGCCTAAAGCTTTTCGCATCAATGTTATAAATTACACCTTTGTCCACTCCAAAAGCCAATTCAGCCACAACCTTGTCGGCTTTTGCGGCGTCAAAGTCCAAAGTAAGATTTGTATCCGTATAAAAACGAGAAATAGGCGCATGCACAGTTATATCTAATTTTTCGCAATCAACATATAGCCCATAGTTATAATCATATGATGTGTCGTCCTCATGCACACGATTATATATATCATCTTTACATTCAATTATCAGAACATTGTCTGATAAACTTATATCAATAACATCGTGAATTTCTTTATTTGCGCTTATCTCAACATAATATTCTGTATCATTGATAATTTTCAAATTAGGCACTTCGTTTGTAAATAGAGTTCTCTTTCCTTTTGAAAACTCAGCTTCAAAGAAATACAATGCGGAACATTCTTCAATATCATATTTTTTAACAGCAATATCTCCATTAGCAACATACATTGCGTATTCAGAATCAATACTTATTTTTTTACCAAATAATGCATTAAAAAGAAAATAACCGTACAATAACAAAATCAAAGACGAAATAGTCAAAAATATTGAAATAATTATAAGTCCAACAGTATTCATTCTCTTTTTTCTTTTATTCATTAAATCACCGCCTATAATTGTTATAGTTAGTCGAAACAGTAATACGAAATACTGTTTCGACACCAAATCAGTGATTTGGAAGCAAATTTTCAAAGAAAATTTGACAATAACCATTGCAATGATTGTCTTGTGAAATAAAATTTTATAGAATTTGATTTCACAAAGCCGATAAAATCGGCTTATTGAAACGCTTTTCAGCGTTTCGACAAACTACAATCATTATAAGTATTGCGTTAAAATTATACTTTATTTTTTTTGCCGGTAATCAATTTTGCAATCGTAGTCGAAATAATAATACCCAACGCTAAAGCAGAAGCCAGCTGCATAGTGTATATCGCTTTGGGTAAAAAGGTATTTACGTTGCCCTGAAAAGCAAGCACCATTGTATAATAAAGCGAGCCGCCGGGGATAAGAGGTATTAACGAGGTGGTAATAAAGGTAGTTGTCGGTGTTTTTAACACTCTTGCCATTATTTCTGCGTATGTAGAGATAACACAGGCTACAATAAAATATACGATTGGCTCATTTGTAACAAATTTACTTATCACAACAAACAACAACCACGAAAGCAAGGCGCCGATTGCTACTGTGAGCAGTCTTTTGCCACGAATATTAAATAGTATTGCAAAGCCTGTTGTACCTACAAAGCCTGCTAAAATTTGAATTATTTCAGTTTGTGTCATAAAACAAAGCCTCCCAAAACAGCAACCAAGAAATAACCTGCTGCAATTGCAAGTGCTGTAAGCACAGCTTCAATAGAACGTAAAAGACCTGCAATACTGTCTCCGATAAACAAATCACGTATTGCATTGGTCAAACCAATACCGGGAATAAGTGACATTATATTACCTATGATAACTTTATCCACATCATTTATCCAAGCGAATTTAACTGCCAAAAAAGCCAAAAATGTAATTATGACGGTGGCAAAAAATTTATCAAATATTTTGTTGGAGATTATTTTTTCAGAAAAAAACAGACTTAGTCTGACTGCTGCCCCAACAAACAGAGAAATCACAGACTCTGTAATATTTCCGCCGAAAAACAGCGTAAATGCACCCGCTATTACCGCATAGCATATAAACTCAAGCCAAATCGGAAATTTTTTGCTTCTTTTTGCATCGCTTAATTTCTTCTCGATTTCTTGCTCTGTAAGCTTATTTTCACAAATTTCTCTTGATAAATTATTTAAATAATGCAGTTTTTCAAAATTAAAGCTTGCAGTAGTTACTCTGCGTGTTTGTGTATATGTATTTCCATCCTCTGTATGAATGGTAACAACCATACTGCTTGTAATGATAAAAACATCAACTCTTACTGCGCCTAATGCGTGGCACATTCGGTTTATGCTTTCCTCAACTCTATGAACCTCAGCCCCTGAAATCAGCATCTGCTCGCCAATATCCATAGCATAGCCAAACAACTTTACCATTAAAAATCCTCTTTTCGCAACTCCAAATTATCTATAAGGCTAATATACCATTTATAATGAATTTTTTCAAGCTATATATGAAAAGAGCTATCTCTAAACAAGAGATAACTCTTTTGATAAACTTTATTTAATCTCAAGCAAATCTCTCTGTACAAGAGCTTCGCAAGCCTGTTAATTATTTCTAATTATACGTTCATTTCAGCCATAAAAACGAACATAAAAGCAAGGAACAACAAAAGCCCAAAGAAGCCCAATACCAAAATCAACCATTTAATCCATCGTCCTGATTTTTTTGTGCCGTATTCTACAACCTCATCCATATATACATAATCGTTGGCTTCAGCAGCAGAAACGAGCTTGTTATAAACAACAGTCTTGAGGCCCTTTTGCTTAACCTCAATAAGTAAAACATCATCTTCGCCAAATTCAAGCTCACCGCCTAAGGTGGTGTTGGTGCTATCCTGTACAGCCGCCGTCAATTTACTTGCAAAGCCACCGTCAGAAAGTCTGTTTGAGGCTCTCTCCAGTTTTGTTACAGTTGTAGCAAAAATGTGGTTAGTGCCTGCGGAAATCGTGAAGGATTTTGGATGCTTGCCTGTAACAGTAACTTCTTTTCCACCATTGATTCTAAGGTAGAGTGCGCTAATGTTAATATCTCCGTAAACAATAATCTTTGCCATATCAAGATCAAATTCACCATTTGTTTCAGTATGGACAACAACACTGATTTCCGTTATATTTCCACAGGAGGCACATGGCTTTCCTTTGTGATATAC
>SVMS01000033.1 GCA_015067255.1 Oscillospiraceae bacterium | reverse complement strand
TGCCCTGAGTAACTGCATCACTTGTTCCGCTGTTCTTAAGCTCATATACAAAGCCGCCCTCTGCTGCGCTTAAGGATGCAAAAATACCTGTGCTTGCAAGTACGGGGGAAACTGAGTCTACACTCCAGTTAAGAACTATTGAAGCCCAGCCGCCTTCAAGGGATTTTACGTTGAAGCCGTAGGTCCATACGCCTGTTGACATAGGAGCAAATTTGTTTGTCATTGTCGAATACACTGACATATGGTCGCCTGAAACAAATTTAAAATTTGTTTTATCGGTAGTACCTGAAATTTGAAGAGCTGAGGAATTTCCCACTGCTTCCCAATCGGTTGGATTAGTATCAATGATTATTCCGCAGTTTCCGCCGCCGCCCACTGTAAGTGTCAGGCCTTCAAGACCTACGCTTGCGTAGTCAAAGCTTAGCTGATTTGCCATTGATACACTGTTGTAGCTTACTAAAAGCTCATTGTCGATATATACATCAATTTTTCCTGTAGCTGCATCTGCAAGCTTAATATTTAAAAGATGTGCTGCGCTTGTGTCTATTGCTTTGCTTGCTATTATTGAAGCGAAGGCAGGGGCAGTATCAGCGCCGTCTTTTACCTCAATATTGCCGTTTGTAACATTAAAGTACAATCCGTTTGAATGTAATGAGCCGTTGGGAGAAGCTGACCAGCATAATACAAAGGGTATCCAACCGCCTGAAAGATTTGTTGCCTTAAATCTGAAGGTAAATTCGCCGGGGGCAACGGGAGCAAGCTTATTGGGAAGATGAGCATATTCTGTGCCCCAGTTATATGCTGCGTTAAAATCAATCTGTGTTGCTGTGCCGTTTGCGCTTAAGGTTACATTTGTGCCAACTGCTTCCCAGTTGTTAACAGGCTCTGCACTTACAGAAACGCTGAAAGTGAAAGTAAAGGACATAAGAATTGTAAGAACTGTTGCTAAAGCGATAATTTTTTTCATAAGCTACCAACCTATATCAAATTATTGTTTTTTATTTCCGCTTTCCTTGATACTGCCTGTGCAGGTTGAGTGAATTTCAACTGCCTTTGAAATTTTATTACCTGTAACTGTGTTGCCCGTTACTGTAATATTTTTAGACATACCTACGAAAATAGCGCTTGAAGGAGTAATTCCGTAAAGCTGACCTACCTTACCTGTTCCGTTACAGAAGGGATTTTCGATTATATTATTCTTTATTGTTATTCCGTCACAGTTCATAACGGCAATTCCGAATACCCGGCTGTTCTTTATAGTGTTATTTTCTATAAGTATGTTTTTGTTTTGCATACACTTATAAAAACCGCTTACATTGTTGGGAGGCGCTACGTTTACAAGAATAGCACCTATCTGGTCCACTTTGCCGTCAAGTATCATATTGGAGCTTATTGCGCTTGCGTTGATTTTATTGTTTCTTATAGTTACGTTTGTGGGGAAGCCCGACTCACACCACAAGATATCCGCATGTGCAACTATTGCAGGATGCGTTGTACTTTCAAAGGTGTTATTTTCAATTAGTATGTTTGAGCCCTTTACCACTATACCTCTTGCTCTGTTAAGTCCGAAATAGGAGTTTTTAACAACTGCGCCCGAGCCTATTCTGTCAAGAGAGGTTATATGGTCGCCTGCCTGTACGCCTAAATTCTTGTCAAGGGTAATTATGTATATAAGTGTATCGTCAGCTAAGGATTGGTCGTAATTTTTATATGCAGCTATGATTTTTGAACGCCATGCAGAGTCACGCTTTTCTTCAAAGGCTGTTATCTTAGCTGTTCCCGTTGATACATAGCCGTCATCCTTATAGCCCTCTACCGTTTCGCCTACCTTGAGAGGTGTCTCCCATTTAGGAGATACTGTAAGCTTATTTCCGTTTACCTGTAAAACGTGGAAGAAGAAGCCCTGAATGTTTATACAGTCATCTCCGCAGTGGGTTATTTTGCAATTGTCAAAGGTCGGTCCTTTTTTAACGTTTCCAAAGTGAGTAGCATCACCGTTGGAGCTGCGAAGTCTTTCCGCTGTTGCTCCCTTTGGCTTGGGACCGGGAACTACTTTAAAGTTTTTCAGATACATATTGCCTTCGCCGCTTGACTCATTTAAAGCAAAGCCGGGAGATGCGTAAAGGGATACATCAATAAAGCTTGTGGAATTACAGTTTGAAACGGTTATTGTACCCGGTCCTCTGTGGAAGAGAGAAATATGATCCCCCACGCTTAAAGCTCTTCCGCCGTTTTCTTCACCGAAAATTCTTCTTATTTCAATTACGCCGTTTCCTTTTTCAACAGCATTGTTGAATGCGTAGGAGTGGGGAGTGTTTTCAAGCACTGCGCCTGTCTGGGCATTATGTATGTTTGACCAGATGTTTCCGTCATTTCCCGATTTATTATTAAGGAAGCTTGCATCACTGCGGTAGCCTGCATCTATTTTTACAGTTACACGGTCGCCGCTTATTCCTGTAACAACGCCCTGAGTAAATACAAGCGGGTCATAGTCTATAGTTAAATTTCTTACGGTAAGATTAACACCGTCACGAATTGACATAGCAACGGTTGTTTTGGTAAATACGAGAGAAGCTCCGTTTCCGTCAATTTCTATGTTATTGCCTGTAAATTTTAAGGTTGAAGAAAGCTTATAGGTTTTATTTTTAAGCTTTAGTATAAATTTTTTGTTTTCACCCTTCATTATTGCCGCTGAGCTTTTCATTGAAACTGTGCTCAAAGCTTCTGAAAGTACGGTGGTGTCATCTCCGTATTCCTCAAACTCGGAAATGTTTACAACTACAGTCTCTGCCGCAGGAGTGTTTGGAGAGGTGTTTCCCGAGGGGGCATTACCTGTAGGAGTTGAAGTGCCGGAAGAGTCTGTAGAAGGTTGGTTACTCGAGGAACTATTTTCCATTGAGCTTGATTCAGACCCCGAGCTTACGGCTTCCGAATTATTAAGAATACTGCTTGATGAATCTGTTGCACTTTTCTTATTGCAGGCACTTAGCACAAGCACCGAAGCCATAAGAAACAGCAAAATTTTAATGCTTTTTCTCATTTTAAAAACCTCTCTGCTTTGTTTTACTTTTTTTAACTTTACAAGTAGTATCTCTCTCATTTAAAGAAAGCTTATAAAGAGATAAATGGGTGTTTCCTGTTTTAATACAGTCCTGAAGCATATTAAATGCCGCAGTGCCGTAGCCTTCAAAATCAAGACTCATTGTGGTAAGGGCAGGACGGAAATGCTGAGTGATAGGAACACCGCCCAGAGATATAACCGAAATATCCTCGGGAACATTATAGCCGTGGCTTGTCAGATAAGAAACACAGCCTAAGGAAATAAGGTCATTTGTTCCGATAATTGCAGTAATATTGGGGTTTTTCTTTAAAAGCTGCTGAGTATATTCCTCACCCGTATCCATATATCCGGGATAAGGGTACTGACCGAATACAACGCTTGGCTCATCCACATCAAGAAATTGCTTCATTGCCTTTTTAAAGGAGTGATATCTGTTATCAAAACGGTAATCGGCATCAAATATATTCAAAAGTCCGATTTCCTTATGACCAAGAGAAATAAGATACTTGACAGCATCTGTTACTGCTCCGCCGTAATCACATTCTATAGTTGAAAACTTGCTTAAATCGTGGTAACAGTTAAAGCCCGAAACAACCTTAATTCCAAGCTCACTCATAATTTCAATCTGTCTTATTGTTTCATCTGCATTTTCTCTGTTACTGCTTCCGTCAACAGGAGAAATCATCATAAATACGCCTTCAATTCCTCTGGAAGAGAAAGAATCCACAAGCTCGCTCATCTTTTCTCTGAGAAAAACGCTTACAAAATATCCGTTTTGATATGCCGCCTTATGAAAAGCAGATACAATTCCGCCGAAATGGGTATCCGATATATCATCAAGAAGGACTACAACGTGCTTTGATTTGTTGGTTACAAGCGACCTTGCGATTAAATTAGGTCTGTAATCAAGCTCCTTCATTATTTTAAGAACCTTTTGTTTTACGCTGTCGCTTACATTTTTTCTATCGTTAAGAACGTTTGTAACGGTTGTGGTGGAAACCCCCGCAGCCCTTGCAACATCTACTCTTGTTGCCCTCAAAATTAATCACCTTTTTGGTTTTATTTTAATGCAAAGGTACACTTGTTCAATATACAATGCTATCATTTTCGATTATATCACCCGTTTTTATCAAAGTCAAGCACAAATTACTCGAAAAACGTTATGCATACTGCACAAAATGTGCCAACAATTCTCTCTTGACAAATCCATTATAATATGATAATATCGTTTATTATAAAAAAATAAGTTTTTTACCTGTAAAATCAAGGAAAAAACGTAGATTTTGTATGCGATTTTGGGTACGGTTTATGAAAAAATGGGCTGTTTTTTAGATTTATCGCATTTTTTTATATAATTTAGTTACTCGAGTAACTTACTTTTAAAACAGGGTTGAGGTGCGTTTTATGAAAAAGAAATCTTTATTGTTAAGGCTTGGGACTGCTTTTCTTTCGGCTTTGATTTGTCTGAGTGCTTTTGTGCCGTTGTGCGCCTATGCACAGGAAGAGGGCGAGGGAGACGTATCCTTTGTATATGAATCGGACACTAAGAGCTATTATGAGGCTTTAAAGGAGTATGACGAGCTTGCGCTTTCCGATGCAAATGATTTTCTTTTAAGCTTAAAGGCATCTGAACTGTCAGACAATCTTATTACTGCAGAGGGAAAAGAGGGCGCTCTTTCGGATTTTGACAATACCTTGTCCTTTACAATAAGCGTAGAGGAGGCTGCCCTTTATATTTTCGGCTGCACCTATTACTGCTATAACGGAAAGGGACTTATTCCTACAAGACGTGTGCTTATAGACGGCGAGGAATTATTTAACGAGGCTAAGTCCGTTCCTTTTTACAGATATTATAAGGATATTTCTGCACCTGCTAAAAATTCGATAGGGGACGAGGTCAAGCCCGGAGCAGAGGAAATAACAGGCTGGTACACAACCTATTTTTATGACAATGCGGGCAAATACTCTTCACCCCTTAAATTTTATCTTGAAAGCGGAGAGCATACAATTACTCTTGAATGTATTGACGAGCCGCTGCTTATCAATGAGTTTTTTGTTTCAGCACCCGAAAAAGCTTTAAGCTATGAACAATATCTTGAAAAAATCAATAAAAATACGCTAAGCGGTTTTTCACAGCGTTTCGAAGCCGAAAAAGCGTTGACTGTAAGAAACGATACCTCAACAGGACTTGCCTCCGATACTGACCCTAAGGCATCGCCTCAGTCTGTCGGCTACACCGTTCTTAACACCTTTGGCGGATATACCTACAGAAAGGGCGGTCAAAGCGCAGTATTTGAAATAGAGGTACCCGAGGAAGGCGCTTACTGTATAAACTTCCGTTCAAAGCAAAACTGGTCGGGAAAGCTTCCTTCATACCGTGAAATCCGTGTAAATTCAGAGCTTCCCTTTAAGGAGCTTCAAAGTTATCCGTTTAAATTCAGCAGAAAATGGGAGAATATAATTCTTCAGGACCAAAATAATGAGCCATATCTTATATATTTAAATAAAGGTAAAAATGAAATTACCCTTACTGTTAATATGGAGCCTTTGACAGATGTACTTACTATTCTTGAAGATTCTCTTAACAGCGTTTCCGTTTTAATAAGAAAAATTGTAATGATTACAGGCACAGAGCCTGATCCCAACTATGAATATGACCTTGATGTAAATATTCCCACTCTCATTGACGATTTGAATGGAGTAGTTGCTGCCCTTGAAGAAGCAAAGGAAAAGACAAATGCACAGGCAGGCGGAAAGCAGACTACAATGGGAAGCAATATTGACTCAGCTATAACACAGCTTAAGGAAATGGCGGAGTCTCCCTCAAGAATTCCCAGAAGAATGAACGATTTAAACAGCATAGTAACAAGTATGGGAGACTGGATAATATCCTTACAGGACCAGCCCTTGCAGATAGATTACATAGAGGTATTTTCACCTGACGTTAAAATCAAAAAATACCATTCCAATTTCTTTGACAATCTGTGGGCAACGCTCATAAGCTTCTATACCTCATTCTTTAAGGATTATAACTATGTTGCTTCCTCTCAGGACGGTATGGAAATCAAAGAAACACTCAGCGTATGGATTGGACGAGGTAAGGAATGGGCTGAAATATTAAAAGAGCTTTCCGACTCTGACTTTACCAAGGAAACGGGAATTGAAATTGTTCTCAACGTGCTTCCCTCAGGACAGCTTACAGCGGCGGCGGTTAACCCTCTTATGCTTGCCGTAAGCGCAGGTAATGCACCTGACGTTGCTCTCAGTGTAACGTCAAATTTACCCGTAGAATACGCAATAAGAAATGCGGTTGTGGATTTATCCACCTTTGAAGGCTATGAAGAAATAGAAAAACGCTTTGTGCCTCAGATGACAGTACCTTTTAAATATAAGGGCGGAGTTTACGGCATACCCGAAACTATGTATTTCCGTGCTTTATTCTATCGAAAAGATATTCTTTCTGATTTGAATATAGATATTCCGAAAACCTGGGACGACGTAATAAACAAAACTCTTCCCAAACTTTACGAAAACGGACTTCAGATGTATGTTCCCGGTTGGTTTGATATGTTCCTTTACAGCTGTAACGGAAGCTTCTACAATGAGGACGGCAGCCGTTCAGCACTTGACACCCCCGAAGCGTACAGAGCATTTGATATGATGTGTAAGATGTACACAGTATACGGAGTTCCTACCTCGGCAAACTTTATTAACAGATTCAGAACAGGCGAAATGCCCATAGGAATAGAGGGCTCTCCCGTATATATGCAGCTTATGGCGGCAGCTCCCGAGCTTCAAGGCCGTTGGGGTATGGCAATGATACCCGCTATGACTGACAGTCAGGGAAATGAAACAATTAAAACGGCAGGCTACGTTGGCGAAGCCGCAATAATACTTAAGGACAGCAAAAAGCAAGACAGCGCCTTTAAATTCCTTGATTGGTGGACAAAGACCGAGACACAAACCCGATTCGGCAGAGAGGTTGAGGGCCGTATAGGCTCGTATGCCCGTTGGCTGACCTCAAACACAGAGGCATTTTCACAGCTGCCGTGGAACAGGGAGCATCTTGATATAATTACAAAATCGTGGGATACAGTTATTGAAACTCCCAACGTTCCCGGCGGATATTATACCTCACGTCATCTTTCAAACGCATGGAACAGAACGGTTATAAGCGGTATGCCTGCAAGAGACAGTATAGAGCAGTGCGTGCTTGACATCAACAAAGAACTTGAAAGACGTCAGGGAACTTTAAAGTAGAGCAAATATTCTGAACGGAGACTGATTTGATATGGTTGCACAAAAAAAATCTTTTTTACGGGATTTTATAAAAAAATACGGCTTCGGTCTTGCCTTCTTTATGCCGTTTTTTATACTGTTTTGTGTGTTTGTTATAGTGCCTGTAATAATCGCTATTGCGCTTAGCTTTACAGATTACAATTTACTTGAAGCCCCGAAATTTGTCGGACTGCAAAATTATCTGCATCTTTTTATGGATGACGATATATTTGCAACCTCAATTTCAAACACCATAATTTTTGCTTTTATAGCAGGACCCATAACCTTTATTGCTTCATTTTTAATGGCGTGGGTAATAAACCAGCTTAAATTCAAAAACGCTTTTGCCCTTGCCTTTTATGCGCCCTCAATAACAAGCTCGGTTGCAATGAGCGTTGTGTGGCTGTATATTTTCTCCCCCGACCGTTACGGCTTAATAAATAATTTCCTCTTTAATTTAGGTGTTATTTCAGAGCCGATACTGTGGAATATGGATTCAAAAACCATTCTTCCCGTAATAATTATAATTTACGTGTGGATGGGTATGGGTACGGGCTTTCTCGTTTTCCTTGCAGGCTTGCAAAATGTTTCTGCAGAGCTTTATGAAGCAGGAATGATAGACGGAATAAGAAACCGTTTCCAAGAGCTTGTATATATAACAATGCCCCAAATGAAGCCTCAGCTTCTTTTTGCGGCAATAAATACAGTTACGGCGGCATTTGCAATATTTGATATCTCAGTCGGCTTTGCAGGTATGCCAAGCCCCAACTACGCAGGTCATACCATTGTTGCCCATCTTTACGATTACGCATTTATCCGTTTTGAAATGGGATATGCCTCTGCAGTAGCAAGTGTGCTTTTCTTCCTTACTTACTTTATCGGCCGAATATGTATGCGAATGTTTGCATCAGGAAAGGAGTTATAAAATGGAATACCGTGCATTTACAAAAAAGCAAAAGTTTTTGCGTGTGCTTTTATATCTGTTTATGATTGTGCTTGTTTTATTTACTCTTTTGCCTCTTGTTTACGTTGTAATGACTGCCTTTAAGCCTATTGACGAAATAATAAAATTCCCCCCGACCTTTTTCGTTAAGCGTCCTACTGCTGACAACTTTGCAGACCTTATGAATGCGGTGGGAAGCTCTGCAGTTCCCTTTATAAGATATATATTCAACAGCGTTTTTACATCTGTTATGTCGGTTGTGCTTACTGTTCTTTTCTGTTCAATGGGCGCATACGGACTTGTTAAGCATAAGGTTCCCTTTGCAAACTTCTTTTTTGCGCTTATTTTAGCGGCACTTATGTTTTCAACTCACGTAACTCAAATCCCCACATACCTTGTAGTTAATAACCTAAAGCTTGTTGATACATATTGGTCTCTTATCATTCCGAAAATTGCAGTAGCCTTTAACTTCTTTTTAATGAAGCAGTTTCTTGAACAGCTTCCCAATGCTTTTCTTGAAGCGGCAAGAATAGACGGTGCCAATGAGCTTTACATTTTCGTAAAAATAGTTATGCCCTTTCTTGCACCTGCCTGGGCAACCTTAATTGTTTTCTCCTTTGTATCTAACTGGAATGACTTTTTTACCCCCCTTATTTTTATTACAAATCAAGCGCTGAAAACCCTTCCCCTTGCGCTTCAGACTATAAACGAGGGCGGAAACCTTGCAAGAGCAGGCGCAACTGCTGCAGCTACATTTTTAATGACGTTTCCGACCATTATCGTATTTTCCTCTATGCAAAAGCGTGTAATCGAAACAATGACTTATTCCGGAATAAAGTGAGGCGAAGATTATGAAAAAAAAGATAAGGCTTGTCCTTTTGCTTGCTGTATTTTCAGTTGTTTTTTCAATGAATACCTTCGCCGCATATATCAAATACCCGATGAATTACGTATATGAAGAAGGGGAAAACCGTTCGGGAAATGCTAACGGAAGAATATATATTCCCATAACCTACAGCGTTGAAGAGAGCTTCTCATATATAAATGACGAAACATCGGGACTTGTTGATGCCGAGGATTTATTTATTGATAAAAATAATTGTATGTATATTGCAGATACAGGCAACAACCGTATAGTTGCTCTTTCCCCGTCGGGCGAAACTATGTTTGTGCTTTACGGGGCAGGCGGCTCTGACTTTTCTTCCCCGAGAGGTGTTTTTGTAAACGAAGAGGGTATATTTGTTGCAGACTCGGGAAACAGCAGAATAATACTTACTAACAGTCAAGGCGAGCTTATTGCCGAATATACAAGACCTGAGTCGGAGCTTTTAGTCAATATGCAGAGCTTTGACCCCTCTAAAATTTCTGTAGGACCTACAGGCTATATGTATATTTTAGCGGGCAAGGAGCTTATGGCAATTGACAGAAACAACAGCTTCAAGGGCTTCCTCGGCGCTACCGAGGTAGGCTTCTCCCTTACTCAAAGTCTTATCCGTATGTTTGCAACCAAGGAGCAGAAAAACCTTATTGCAAGAAGAAATCCCCCCTCATATAACAACTTTCTCGTTGATAATCAGGGTAGATTTATTGCCTGCTCGGGAGCAAAGGAAAATCAGCTGAGAATTATAAACTCTGTAGGCAAAAACATTTATAAAAAAGGCTTTTTCGGTGAGATATCCGACATTGATGAAAACAATCAGCCCATCTATCCCAATTTCATAGATATCTCAGTAAGCGATACAGGCGTAATAAGCGCTCTTGACGAAAAAAGCGGTCATATTTATCAATACGATTCAGAGGGAAATCTGCTTACTGTTTTCGGCGGTAAGGGAGAAAACAGAGGCTATTTCATTTCACCCTCATCAATAGCTCAGGACAGCGACGGCAATATATACGTGCTTGACAAAGCCCGTGGCAACATTCAAAAATACGTGCAAACTGAATTTATAAAGAAGATACATACTGCCCTTGATTTATACTATCAGGGCGAATATGAAAAATCTATGCCCATATGGAACGAAATTGCAGTAATAAACTCCAATTACCCTCTTGCAAGAAAGCTGACAGGCTCAATATACACAAAGCGTCAGGAGTATGCAAATGCGGTAAAGGAATACGAGATAGCTGACGATATGGTGGGCTACAGTAATGCCTTTTCAAAAAATCGCCACGAGATATTCCGTGCCAATTTTGCTCTGTGTGTCGGCATAATAATAGCTGTTGCAATTGCCCTTTGGTTTGGTATTTCGGCACTTAAAAAATATTCAAATAAGGTTCAGCTTGACATTTACGAAAAAAGAGGTGGCAAAAGAAAGTGAAATATTTAAAGCTTGCAATACTTTGCATTTTTCACCCCACCGACTTTTATGAAGAATTAAAAACAAGAAGCGACACAATAAGTGTTTTTTCAGGCGCAATAATTATGCTTTTGGTAATACTTATGAGATATTTATATGTAATTACCGTGCATATTCCTCTTGCCGATATACGTGTGGAAGACACCAACGTTATTCTTGAAATCGGACGTATTCTTCTGCCGATGATTACTATTTCGGTAAGTGTTTACGCAGTAACAAGTATTCTTTACGGCGAAACTACCTTGAAAATGGTATTTTTGTCAATATCCTACGCTTTTGTACCCTTTATTTTACTGACTCCCGTTTCAATTATTCTTTCAAGATTTTTAGGTCTGAACGAAGCTGTATACTTTAACGCTTTAAGCTCTGCTATGTGGCTGTGGATTGTTCTGCTTGCTTTCTTTGCCATAATGATTATGAACAATTTCGGCTTTTTTAAAACTATCGGAATATGTATTCTTTCTATTATTCTCACCGTTCTAATCTGGGCTATTGCGGTAATTATTATTGCTCTTTCCTTCCAGATAATAGGCTTTGTGCGTGAAATAGTAAAAGAGTACATTTTACAGAATTTATAAAGGACGGTCAACAATGAAAATAAGGAAACTGATTCCCATACTCATTTTAATATGTATGCTTATTTCGGGCTGTTCTGCATCTGTAAAAGATTTTAACATTCGTGAAGGCTTTGCAGGTACATACACCGAAAAAAACGAAAAAAGTATTGAAATGTCCTTTGATATTGAAAACCAACAGCTTTTAATTACAGATAAAAAGTCGGATAAAATTTGGACAAACGCCCTTACAGACGAGTATTACGGAGAAGAGGTAATAAACAAAAACCTCATAAGAAATAAAAATCAGCTTTTCTCAGTAAGCTATGTTTCCCCCGAAAACGACGTAGTATTAGTCAGAAATACCGACGAAGAGATGCTCTCCGATTATGAAATCACAGATGATAAGGTTATCGGAAGCTATGAAATTCCCGATGCAGAAATATCCTTTAAGGTTATTTTTGAAATTGCGGGCGGTACTTTAAAGGTAACAGTACCCAAGGACAGCATCAGCGAAAACGAAAACCTCATAACCTCTATTGATATGCTTCCCTTCTTCGGAGCTTCAGTTGACACTGAGGACGGATATATCTTCTTCCCCGACGGAAGCGGCACGCTTTACGAGTTTTACGAAAGACCTGCAGTATTCAGAGAGCCTTACAAGGCAAATATATACGGTAACGTATTTACAGAATATCAGGACAAAATCGACAATACGGCAGCGGGAATTAAAACTGCGATGCTTCCCGTATTCGGAGTAAAACAAGGCAACAACGCATTTTTGGCAATTATAACCTCGGGAGAGGCTGAAAGCCAGATAACTCTTGCGCCTACAGGCTATATTTTCAAGGCAAACAGAGTATATGCAAGCTATAATTACAGATATAGCTACGAGGAAGAAACGGTAAACGAAGAAATAGCTATTCTGTTTGAAAAGAAGCCGGCAAAAAGCGATTTCAGTATAATGTACCGTTTCCTTGACTCCGACAAGGCGGATTACAGCGGTATGGCGCTGTCCTACAGAAATTACCTTATTGAAGCTTCAAAGCTCAATAAATCCTCATACAGTCCCGACGTATCCCTTGATATGCTTGTAAGCATCAAGAAGCCTATGCTTCTTTGGGACGAGTCTGTTGTTATGTCAAGCTTCAAATACGGAAAAGAAGTAATTGACTCCCTTTCTGGCACCAATGTCAAATTAAATCTTTTAGGCTGGCAAAAGCAAGGCTATAACGTTTATCCGTCTCATTTCCCCGTTTCCTCAAAAGCGGGGGGAGACTCTCAGCTAAAGGATTTAGCTTCATATGCAAAGGAACATTCTTCAACCGTATTTTTAAGAGATAACTTTATTTGTGCCGACAAAAAACAGGGCGGCTATTCCAATAAACAGCTGGCATACAGCGTTAAAAACGAGCCCTATACAAATTCGGATAAGGATAAATTCCTTTTTGATTTACGTGCTTCCTACTACATCTTTAAAGACGAATTTATCAAGGACTCCTCTAAATTAAAAATTGAGGGTATAGCTCTTGACGAGCTTGGCAGCTTTATTTATCAGAACGGCTCAAAGTCTTCACCTATGAGACGCTTTGAAGCAATAGGCACCTTAGATGCTGTTTTTGAAGAGGCAAAGAAAAATTATAACGTTGTAGCAGTTGGCGGCGGAAACGCTTACGCACTGCGCTACGCTGATTTTATTTACGATTTGCCTCAAAGCTCATCAAGAAACTTCCTTTTTGATAAGGATATTCCCTTTTTCCATATGGTAGTAAGCGGCTACATTCCCTATTCCTCAGAAATACCCGGAAACTTTTCCGACAATTACGAAAAAACTGTTTTACAATGGGTTGAATACGGATATGTTCCTTACTTTACCATTTCCGAGAAGAACGCTTCTTTACTCAAGGATTGCTACAATGAAGGCGTTTTTGTCAGCACCTTTGAGGATATTTACGAAAAAATCAAAAGCACCGCAGAAGCTTTAAAGAAGGTTAAGGAAAAGACAGCAGCTTCTTCAATGCTTCATCACCAATATATAAGCGACACTCTCGTTGAGGTTGTATATGAAAACGGAGTAAAAATTTATATAAACTACTCAAGTGAAAAAGTAACCTACAACGAAACAGAAATTGATGCTCAGAGCTTTATTATGAAATAAGGAGGAATGCAAAATGGCGTCAAAATTTAAACTCAAATCCTTTATGACAATGAGACGAAGACACAGCCTTGTGGGTCTTTCCTTTGTTTTGCCGTTCATAGTGGGTTTTTGCGTATTTTTCCTTGTTCCCTTAATTCGTTCTCTTATGCTGAGCTTCGGAGAAATAACGAATTACGGTAACTTTACTATCAAGCTGACAGGCTTTGAACATTACGTGCGTGCTTTCGCAGGAGACGTTCAGTTTCTGCCTATGTTCCTTAACATAACCAGAGATACTTTTTTTAACGTTCCTCTTATAACTATTTTTTCCTTTTATATTGCTATGCTTTTAAATCGAAAAATGAAAGGCAGAGGCTTGTTCAGAGTAATCTTTTTCCTTCCCGTTGTATTGGGAAGCGGTTTTATAATGGAACAGCTTTTATCCCAGAATATTGACACTCAGTCAATTGAAGCTGCAAAGGAATTTCTTTTACCTAAAGAAGTTATTATGTATATAGGCCCCGATATAAGTAATCTGCTTCTTTTCTTCCTCAACAGACTGACGCTGATTTTATGGCGTTCGGGAGTTCAGATACTTATTTTCCTTTCGGGCCTTCAGGGTATATCTCCCACTTTGTATGAGGCTGCCCGTGTTGACAGCGCTACCGAATGGGAAAATCTATGGTTTATCACTATACCTATGATGACACCTGTTATTTTGCTTAATTTAATTTACACCATTGTAGATTCATTTACCGATGCCTCAAACCCTATAATAGAATACATAATGAACTACGGCTTCGAATGGGGCGAATTTGAATATGCCGCCGCTATGGGCTGTATATATCTTTTTATGGTAATTATTTTTGTTGCGCTGATTTTCCTTATAATGAGCAGATTTAACCCTGATTCTGCAAAAGAAAGGAAAGTGAGAAGATGAATATAAAATTTCTTTCCAAATTAAATGTCAAAGGCAAGGCGGCCTCGGGAATATATACTGTTATAATTTACGTGCTGCTGATAAATCTTGCATTTATATTCCTGTATCCCTTTATATTTATGCTTGTAACCTCTTTTAAATCCTATAATGACCTTATGGACGTAACGGTAAAGTGGTATCCTAAGGAATTTACCCCGTCAAACTGGGTAACGGCTATAAAGGCATTGAATTTTAAAACAACCTTTTTCAATTCCCTTTTTGTAACAACTGTTTCAACCTTAGGACACATTGTTTCCTGCTCCTTTATAGCTTACGGCTTTGCCCGCTATAAATTCCCTTTGAAAAAGGTGCTGTTTGCGGCTGTACTGCTTACAATTATAGTGCCCATACAAACAGTTATAGTGCCTCAGTATATTCTCTACTCGAATTTAGGCTGGATAGGAAGCTATAATGCTTTAATTATCCCCACCTTTTTAGGAAGCGGACTTAAGGGCGGACTGTTTATCTTCCTTTTCAGACAGTTTTTCATTCAGCTTTCCCCCTCTCTTGAGGAGGCGGCGGCAATTGACGGAAGCAATCCCTATATGACATATCTGAGAATTATTTTACCTTCAAGCGCACCTGTGCTTCTCGTTTGCTTCGTGCTTTCGTTTGTATGGCATTGGAACGACTTCTTTGAGCCTTCACTATATATAACCGATGCAAAGCAGTTTTTATTGCCTCAGGCGCTTCCTCAGATGTATGAGCTTTTGCAGGCTCTTGAAATTTCAATAAGTGAAAACGAACTTAAAATGAAAGAAATCTTTAACGAGGCTGTTGTTATGGCAGGTACGGGAATTGCAGTTGCACCGCTTATGGTGATGTATCTGGCTGTTCAGAACAAATTTGTAGAAAGCATAGACAAAACAGGTCTTGTAGAATAAGGTGATAAGAATGAATAAATTAAATCTTAACGGTAACTGGAAGGTAACTGAATATACCGACAGCCTGCCTATCAATATAGCTGACCTATCAAAGAACTGCTATGATGCTCAGGTTCCGGGAGATATACACGCAGATTTATTAAATGCAGGTCTTTATCCCGACCCCTTTGTTGACGATAACGTAAAGCATTGTGAATGGGTTAATGATAAAAACTGGTGCTTTTTCAGAGAGTTTGATATAGAAGAGGGCTTTTTATTTGAAAATACAAAGCTTAGCTTCTACGGCATTGACAACGTTGCCGATATCTATCTCAACGGGAAGCTTCTCGGCAAATGCGAAAGCTGCTTTATCAAGCACGAGTTTGACGTTTCCGACTGCATAAAGGAAGGAACAAACCTTCTTTGCGTTGTCATAAACTCAATAACCGAATATATGAAGCAATTCCCCGATGACGGTTACATAAGCTGTTTTAATACCCAAAGAATATTCTTAAGAAAACCCGCCTGTCATTTTTCTTGGGACTGGGCGCCTGACCTTCCCGCAACAGGAATATTTGACAGCGTGGAAATAGTTTCCCGTAAATCCTGCTTTTTGGACAACGTTTGTATCCGTACTCAGAATGACGGTTGGGTAACATTTTTCTATCAGATAAACAACGAGGATTTCGATGCGGATAACACCGAAAAAACAATTAAGCTTACAGTAAACGGAAACGGCTACAGCGAAAGCTTTACAGTGGATATGAATGAGCCTGTATGCCATCATTCCTTTAAAATTCCTTCCCCTGAGCTTTGGTGGCCTCACGGTATGGGTAAGCAGTCTTTGTATGAGTACTCTGCTTGTCTGTATTCGGACTCCGATTTAACCGACACTAAAGCAGGCACCTTTGCATTCCGTGAAATAACCGTGGACGAAACTCCGAGAGATGACGGAAACGGCTTGCGTTTTGTTATAAAAATCAACGGCTTGCCTGTATTCTTAAAGGGCGCTAACTGGGTACCTGCCGATATTTTTATAGGCACCGTAACAGATGAAAAATACACCTCTCTTTTAGAAAACGTTGTAAAAGGCAATATGAATACCCTTCGTGTGTGGGGCGGCGGCCTTTATGAAAAGGATATTTTCTATAACGAGTGCGACCGTTTGGGTATACTCGTTTGGCAGGACTTTATGTTTTCCTGTGCCGAGCTTCCCGACGATATAAACAACTTTTTCAAGGTAGTTGAAAAAGAGCTTATATATCAGATAAAAAGGCTGAGAAACCACCCCAGTATAGTAATATGGAGCGGCGGAAACGAGCGTGCAGGACAGCTTGACATCAAAGACTCCTGTAACGGAAAAGAAAAGTTCGATTTCTATTTCAGAGGTATTGCGGCTCATTTTGACAAAACACGTCCCTACGTTGAAAATTCACCTTGGGGCTACGGCAGACTTGGAAACAGCCTTGACTGCGGCGACTGTCATATGTCCTCATTCAATGAAGCGGTATACGCAAAGGATGCAAGCAAATTCAGAAGCCTGCTTTCCGAGCTTGATGCTTCAATGATGTCCGAAATTGCTTGTATGGGCGCTTCTCCCATATCATCAATAAGAAAATATATTTCTCCCGAAAACTTCTGGTATAATAAAGAGATTTGGGATTTACATCTTGCCTGCAACCCCTATGATCCCACCGGTGAAACCTTCTTTGACCACCAGATGAGAGTTGCAAGTCAGCATTTCGGAGAAATAACCGACGCAAACGACTTTATAAAGAAATCGGCAATTACCCATTCTGAGCATATAAAGGCAGACGTGGAATTTCACCGTTCAAGAACCTTCGACTGTTCGGGCGCTATGCTTTGGATGTATAATGATACCTGGCCCTGCGGAACTTGGTCTATAATAGATTATTACGGCGTGAAAAAAGCAGGCTATTACTCTATGGCACGTGCCTGCAGACCGATTTTACCCCTTATAAGCTTCCATAAGGACGGCTATAAATCCTATGTTGTCAATGACACATTGAAGGAAACCAACGCAACAGTTACCATTTCTCAATATAAAACAGACGGTACTCTTGTTGATGAAAAAAGCTTTGAAATGTGTATCAAGCCTTTAGCTTCAAGCTTTGTATGCAGTATGGATATATTTGACATTACTGTTGATAATACAATGTTCTTTATTTCTGTTGAGGGTAAGGACTGTCCAAAGATAATCAACAGCATTATAGTTAAGAGCTTCAAGCTTTTATCCTTCCCGACACCGAAAATAGACTATAAGCTTGAAAAGAATGAGGAGGGCTATTTACTTACACTTGCTTCAGACGTTTGCGTAAGATGCGTCAATATCGAAGTGTCTGACGAAAGCGCTGATATTTCCGACAACTATTTTGATATGTGTCCCAAAACACCTTATACAGTTAAAATCTCTTGCAAAAATGAGCTTACAGAAAAAGATATTTCTGTAAAAAGCTTTTTTGATATCTGGGATTAAAATTCAAAAGAAGCTGTAAGATTTTTACAGCTTCTTTTTTCATTGAAAAAATGCTATTTTGTGCTATAATAACTATAACCATTATTATAAAACAATCGGAGGTACAGAAATGACTGAAAAGAAAAAAACATATATTGCCATTGACTTGAATAATGCCGAAAGTAAAGTAATGCCGAATAATTTAATTATACCATATTTTCAAGCGTAATTCAAAATATTATTCGGCATTATTGATTTTGACCATCCTACTAAATTACTTTTACCAACAT
>SVMS01000032.1 GCA_015067255.1 Oscillospiraceae bacterium | reverse complement strand
AGTTAAAAGAAATAATGAAATCAAATGAGCTAAGTTTAGCTAAATTCGCTTATGCGAGCTAAATGTGCTCCGCACGCTAAATTACTTTGTAGCTAAATTGACCTTCGGTCAGCTACAAGGCGAATTTAATTTAACTAAAACATCGGGTGTGAAAAAATGGCAGAAAGCATAATGCTTGATAACGCAAAGGACTTTGCAGTTGAAATTGTAAACCTGTGTAACCACATTAAAGAAAATAAAAAAGAATATACTTTAACAACTCAGCTTATGCGTTCAGGTACATCAATCGGTGCAAATATTCACGAATCCAAATATGCACACAGTACAGCAGATTTTGTTTCAAAAATGCAAATCGCATTAAAAGAATGTTATGAATCTGAATACTGGTTAGAAATTTTAAGCAGAACAGGATATATAGAGGAACAGCAATACAAACGCACCGTAAATAATTGCGGTCAAATTCGCAGAATGCTGATTTCGTCAATAAATAAAGTTAAAAGAAATAATGAAATCAAATGAGCTAAGTTTAGCTAAATTCGCTTATGCGAGCTAAATGTGCTCCGCACGCTAAATTACTTTGTAGCTAAATTGACCTTCGGTCAGCTACAAGGCGAATTTTATTTAGCTATGGAGCGAAGCGGAATAATTTAGCTTTAAACGAAGTTTAAAATTTAGCTGATTATGGGGTGTTTTTTTATGACAGTTTTTATCACAGGTGCAAGCAGGGGAATAGGGCGCTGTCTTGTTGAAGAGTTTGCAAGGCTGGGGCACAGTGTCGGCTTTTGTTGGCTCAACAGCGACAGTAAGGCTTACGAGCTTATTGACAGCTTAAAAAAAGAAGGTTGCAGTGTTGTAGGCTTCAAGGCAGATGTGAGCAACAAAGAGCAGCTTTGTGCGGCTATTGCCGAAGCTGAGAAAAAATTAGGCGCCATAGACCTTCTTATAAATAATGCAGGCATAGCTCAGTCCAAGCTTTTCACCGATATTACAAATGAGGATTGGGACAGAATGTTTGACATAAACGTCAAGGGTGTATTTAACGCCATTCAGGCGGTTTTACCCTCAATGCTCAATCGCAAAAGCGGTAAAATAATAAACATCTCTTCTATGTGGGGTGTTGTAGGCGCCTCCACCGAGGTTCATTACTCAGCATCAAAGGCGGCGGTAATAGGACTTACCAAGGCTCTGGCAAAGGAGCTTGGCCCGTCAGGAATTGCAGTAAACTGCATCGCTCCCGGCGTTATAGACACCGATATAAATGCCTTTTTAACCGAGAGCGACATAGACGATATTATTGAAAGCACGCCTTTAGGAAAAATAGGAACGCCCAAGGATATTGCAAGGCTTGCCGTTTTTCTTTCGGGCGACAGCTTTATAACAGGACAAATTATCACTGCAGACGGGGGCTTTACTCTTTAATCCTTATCCGAGTGCAAGATTTTCCAAGAGTTTTTAAAGCTTTCCTCCACATCAATATTTCTTTCTTTTTTAGGTTTAGAAACAGCTGTCTTTTTAACGGGCGGCTGTTCTTTTTTTGCATCCTGCACGGTTTTATAGCCTTTTTCGTTCCAGGAGCGCAAAATAGAGGACATATAGCTTATGGAATATTTTCCTGTTTTCTCTATTGTCAGCTCGTAGGCATATTTTACAATGTCCACATCAAAGCCCCATTCGACCCAGCTGTCCATAGCTTTTTTCTCGCTGTCTGTCAACGCTCTGCCGCCGATTCCCAAGGCTGAAACGATTTTTGACTCGAGAGTTTTCTTGTATCTTTGCTCGTTAAGATAAGCTTCTAAAATATCCTTTTCCGTCAAGCCCTTATCCGAAAAGGATATGGCAGTTTTTTCGATATATCTGAGACTTGTTTTTCCGATTTCAAAGCAATACTCAAAAATCATATATATAACATCAGGGTCAAGGCCGAGCCAATCGTTTAAGGATACAGCCAAAGCCACCTCAGAGGGCGACATAACCTTTGTATATAAGTTTTCAGAGATTTTTTCTATAAGCTCCAAAAGCTTGTAGTTTTCCTTAAGCTTAAGGTTTACCGCTTCCCCTGTATAATGGGGTGATGACTGTGTTTTTTGAGGAGATGCGCCTATAATAAGTCTTTCACCTCTGCGGGACAACAGCTTTTTGGATATCCAGAAGCTTACAGACCTCTCCAAAGTATCCTCGTCAATAGCTAAAAGTTCCGCCAGCTGCTGAGTATCAAAGGTTTTGCCTTGATTTGCATAAAGCCATAGGATAACCTTTAAATCCTCATGCTTTGCAGTATTCAAATATTTTTCAATTGTTTTTGGAATAAGGATATATTCTTCCTTTTCACTTTCTGTAATAATAAGAGCCATTTTTAACGGTCAACCCACAGGCGACCTCTCTCCTGTCTTTTTTATCTTTTAATTTCTGCAATCATTTCCAAAGCGTTTCTATAAAGAATTTTTATAAAGCCTGCTATTATTACGGCAAAGAACACTCCTATAACGCCCATATGATGACTACATACTAAAATAGCAAGAAGAACTGCCAGCGGATGCACTCCGCCCGCCTTTGACTGTATTTTAGGATTTATAACATTTCCTTTGATTTGTCCGAAAACTGTCAGCAACAGCCAGGTTGCCGCCGCTGCAGGCAAGCCGCCTGTAAAAAGAGCAATAGCGCCTGCAATAATCGTAACCACCGTTGCACCGAAATAAGGGATAAAGTTTAAAAGGAAAGCAAGCATTCCCAAAACCAACGCATAGGGACTTCTCAATATAAACAAAATTAAAAAGGTACAAACTCCCGTTATAGCGGCTATAACAAACTGAGCTCTTACGTAATTTTTCATAAGCTCGTTTATTTCGTCTGATATTTTGCGGGCATTGTCCTCATATTTTTCGGGCATCTTAGCCATAAAGCTGTCAATAATACGCTTGCCGTCAATAAGCATATAAATTGTTATAACTATAATAAGAAAGATATTTACAATCTCGCCAAGCAATCCGAAAATATAGTTGATTATCTGAATAATCAAATCAGACAGAATTTTATATATCCCGTTAAGCGCCGTATTTACGCCCTCTATAATTTCAGGGGGCATTTCATATTCGATAAGACGGTTTTGTATATCGTTGATTATAGCGTTAAAGGATTTTGTTATCTCAGGTATTCCGCTTAAAAGAGCCTTGCCCTGACTTGCGATTTTAGGCACGAAAAAGTAAACAAGAAGCCCGATAATAACCACACATAAAACTATAACTATAATCGCCGCAAGCCAGCTTTTGATTTTAAGCTTCTTTTCTAAAAATTTCGTAGGCGTATACAGTACATAGGCAAATACAAAGCCTAAAAGAAACGGAGTTATAACAGGCAGACACAAATACCCGATTACTGCCGTTACAACAAGCAATATTGTTATTGCCCATAGCTTTACTGAGGACATCTGTACTCCCCCGATTTTTAATGTATTATACTACATTATATTATAGTTGTCAGATAAAAACAAGTGCTTTTTAAAATGATATTTAAGATATCTCTCTTCATCAATCATTTCATCAATCATTTTACTTGAATAGTGAGCGATGAAATGATATAATAGTAACGAGGTAAAATTATGTATAATAATGAAAATCCGAGACTTACATTAAGTAAATCTCGGATTTTTTAATTTCTTATCTTACTTTGTCTCTGAGCAGCAATAAATCTATAATATTGATATCTCCGTCATCGTTCATATCGAACAGTATCTTTTCAGCATCATCAGCTTTGTCTTTTTTAGTTAAAATGTTATTTAACTTAGTAAGCTCCGGAGTACCTGTTTCGCCGTCATTATCAATATCACATTCGATAACGGGAATTACTGTAACATCTGTTTTGTCTCCGCAAGCAGAGCAATGGCGAGATTTGCTTCCCTCTTCAGTGTGTGTTGCCTCTTTATCAACAGTAAATTCCTCGTTGTAGCTATGTCCAAGCTCTTCTTTAAGTACGTCACCGCATACTGTACAGGTCTGAGCTGTGGTACAGGTAGCTTCGTCGCCGGGGGTGTGTCCTGTTGCTTCTACAGTTTCCTGTGCAACGAGAACCTCGCCGCATACTGAACAATGCTTACCCTCGGTTAAGCCTGTTTCTGTACAGGTGGGAGCCTTAGCCTCGTCAACAACCTCAGTGTGTCCAAGTGCTTCGATTTCTTCTTGAGCAACGAGAACCTCGCCGCATACTGAACAATGCTTACCTTCGGTTAAGCCTGTTTCTGTACAGGTGGGAGCCTTAGCCTCGTCAACAACCTCAGTGTGTCCAAGTGCTTCGATTTCTTCTTGAGCAACGAGAACCTCGCCGCATACTGAACAATGCTTACCCTCAGTTAAGCCTGTTTCTGTACAGGTAGGAGCCTTAGCCTCGTCAACAACCTCAGTGTGTCCGTTTGCAGCAACTAATACGTCACCGCATACTGTACAGGTCTGAGCTGTGGTACAGGTAGCTTCATCACCGGGGGTATGTCCTGTTGCGGCAATTACTTCCTGCGCAACGAGAACCTCGCCGCATACTGAACAATGCTTACCTTCAGTTAAGCCTGTTTCTGTACAGGTGGGAGCCTTAGCAGCATCAATAACCTCGGTGTGACCTGTTGCTGTGCCGTTTGCCTGTGTATAGCTGTCACCGCAAGGACAGGTAAAGGTCTTAAAGCCGTCAGCCTCGCAGGTGGGAGGAGTTGTGGTTTCGTTATAAATGTGCTCGCATTTGGTCTTTACCCAAGCGCCGTCTATATATTCATAGGTTCCTGCAAGACCTGTATCGTTTTCAATAAGCGAAACGAGCTTAATGGGAATTTCAACATACTCAATTGTCTTGCCGTCAGAGCCTGTCTGATTTGACTGATAAGTTACAGTCTGAGTACCTGTATGCTTTAATTTAATAACTGCGCCGTCATCTGCAGTAATATTAGCGCCTGAAGCAGTTACATAAACATTACCCTGTGAGGCATCAATTGTACCTGCAACGTGAATATGCGCATCAGCATCCGCAGTATGCCACGGAACGCTTGCGGGCTTACCGGGAGCATATTTAACGTGAGTAACCTTAGCGGCTTCTCCTGTAGTTCCGTAAACATTACCGCCCGCGAAGTAACCTAAATCCCACTCGTCAGCATCGTAAATATAAATGTTGTAGCCGTTGCCGAGGATGCACTGTCCGCCTTTTTCTACAATCATTTCTGCGCCGGGAAGAATAGCAATATCCTGAGTAATGGTAACCTTACCGCCATCCTTAATAATAACAGATAGGTTATTTGTTACGGGAAGGTCATAATCCTTGGAATTGATAGTTTTAGTATCCAAAACGCCCAATTTCATAGAGATAGAAAGGGGTTGCATGCCAATTTCGCCGTTGATGGTGATAACAAGACGGTCGGTCATTTCATCATAATCCTTTGTAATAGAGCCTGAAAGGATATTGAACATACCGTTAGCTCCAACAAAGGGAACAGCAGAGCCCTGAATACCTACAAGCGTGATTTGAACAGACATATATCCGTTTTCAACAGCGCCTGCCTCTAAGGTCATAGGAACCTCAACGTTTTGTATATGGTACTGGTTCATAGGGAATACTTGCTGCTTATTGCCTACCATGCCGGAAACGTTGGTGCCGCCGCGCCAGTTGGTTACCTGGAAGCACTCATAAACGGTACCGCCGCTTTTAACGGTAATTGAGCCTGAGCCCATAATAAATCCCCATACGTAAAGATTTGCACCGCTGTTTACTGTAATGGTGCTGTTTTCTTCCATTTTAACAAGGCTTACAGGTCCGCGAGGAGCAGAAATACCGGCACCTGCATTCTGAACAGCAGAAAGGCTGATAGCACCGTTTACTGTAATATTTGCACCGCTTGCCATAGTCAATGTGCGGTAAATTGTGGGCATAACGTGGGTGCTGTCATTAGTTGTTCCGGGTTCAGTTGTATATAAAGTATTATTTGCATCAAAGGGAATCAGCAAGGTTATACCTGCAGGGATAGTATAATTACCTGCTGCAAGTGTACCGTTATTTGCTAAAACAATTGTTTTGTTTGCAGCGCTCTGAGCAGCAGTTACAGCTGCAGTAAGGTCATCATACAGACAATCGCCGTTTACCAAAAACCAAGCAACAGTCTTAGCAAAAACAGCTTTTATACTCATATCGTCTGCAGGCTTAAGGGTAAAGCTTGCAGCTTTATCAATAATCTTATTGTCAGCATTTATCCAGCCAAGGAAAACTGTACCGCTTGCAGCTGTAGCAGTTACAGTTGTACCGTCCTTGGAAATAGTAACAGCATCTCCGTTATTAACTGCGCTGCCGCCTACGGTAACACTGCCCAAGGTGCTGTCATATACAAATGTAACATTTGACTCGTCCTTAGATGCAACAAGGGCAAAGTTGCTCATAACAAGCTTGTTAACAGTAGAGTTCTTAGCAGTAGTAATAGTAATTGTAAAGCTTGCGCCGCCATCTAACACCTTGCTGAAGCTACTGGAAGTAGTAGAGTATACTGTTCCGTCAATCTTTAACTGGTTAACTGATGTAGCTGTCCAATCAAAAGAAAGGGTAGCAGTAGCCTCGGAATCATTGTAAATAGTAATTGTTGCTGTCTTTGCGGACGCACCAATACCAAATACACCTGCCGAGCCTTTTGCTGTAACGGTAACTGCACCGTTTGACATACTGTTGTCCGTAGCGCCGCTGACGCTTACTGTAACGCCTTCAACAGGGGTATGATTACCGGTAGCCGCAAAGAAAGCTATATCGGAAGGATTGAAAATTTCGTTTAAGGTAGCATAGAAATAGCCAAAGGTTTCAAAGCCTTCATAAAGCTTTGTCAGATAAGCCTCATCCTCTGTCATAGCTTCTGTCATCTCTGCAACAGCCGAAGCCTCATCCCATGAAGAAATCATATCTTCTTCATCCATACTCCATACAGCATCCGCAACATCTTCTTCAGACATAACTGTTGTGCCTAAATATTTGTTAAGGATTGTATCCATCTGAGACTTTACCTCTTTTACAAGCTCAGTCTCAACGAGAGCGTTTTCCTCTGTGTGCTGATGCTCAGTGTTTCCGACCATATAAGCATTGGGAGTAAAGGAAACAACCATCATCACTACAAGAACAAGGGAAAGCAGTCTTTTACTTGTTGTCTTAGTCATAATAATCCTCCTAAAAATTTTTATATATAAATTGTTTTTTAAATACAATTTATTTTCTTTTTTTCTTAATTATTATCAATACTACAGCTACAGCAACAATCACTGCTGCAGCTACAGCTGCTATTATTATAATAGGAAGCATTGTATTGACATTTTTATTTGCTGTAATATTGTATTGCTTTGTTTTGCCGTTACTGTCTGTAACAGTAATAGTAATCTTGTTTTTACCGTCCTTGAGATTGTCAGCACCTTCAATTATAACAGATGCATCTTCGTCTACAGGTATTCCTGTAATTTCAAGGCTTGTTTTGTCGGTTGTTATTTCATAATCTGTCTTGTCAGACTTAAATTCAAAATCTATACCCTCAATAATAAGCTGTGCAAGTCCCTTTCCGCCTGTTTTTACAGCAGGAGCAGAGGCTGTAGGGGTGCTTGTTGAATCAGGCTGTGAGCTTGCAGGCTGAGATGTGGGCTGTGAGTCTGTAGCATCAGAGGATGTACCTGAGCTTGCAGCATCAGAAGAAACGTCTGAGCTTGTGGTGCTTGAAGAGATATTTGAGCTTGAATTATCAGAAGAAACGTTTGAGCTTGAAGATGTTTCTGTCAATGTTCCTGTAATCTGAATAGCGGCAGAGTTTTTGGAGGTTGTCATTTCCTTAGCGCTTTTATCGCCTACAGTAATGTTTCGGGGATTGATAATTGCAGTACCTGACTTGCACTTATCCAGAACCTCAAACTCCATAACCAAAAGATTGTCCTTTTTAAGCATAGCGCCTGTGCCGCCGTATATGTAAATTATTCTGATGTAACCGTTTTTGTTAAGAGTTACATAATCGTCCGCATGGCCGATATCAAGAGAGCCCTTGTCGTTTGAAGATTTGTTGGCAGTAGCCTTTACAAGCTTAAGTCGGGAATTGTCAAAGCTTACATCAAACTGAAAGCCGCCCATACCTACAGGGCTTTTTATTCCGCAGGTAACTGTTACCTTATCACCCTCTTTAAGCTGAGTTTTTTCGGCTGTTGTTGTAATTTTAACAACTTCATCTGCCGCAAAACAAGGTACTGCAAATGCCGCCATAATGACAAATGTCAAAAACAGCGCAAAAAGCTTTTTCATTTTTCGTCCTCTTTTCATTATATATAGGGTATAAAATCTCATATTACAAAAATACGATTTTATTATATTATAAATTTTCAATAAAAACAAGTGTTTTTTTTAAAAGATAAAAAATCCAAGACTTACATTTAAAGTAAATCTCGGATTTTAGCTCTTATTTTACCTTGTCTTTAAGTGTCAATAAATCTCTGATATCAATAATTCCGTCATCGTTCATATCAAAAATAGCTTTTTCAGCTTCATCTGTTTTATTTTTTCTCGTTAAAATTTCGCTTAGCTTAACAAGCTCTTTGATGTCTGTTTCGCCGTCATTATCAATATCGCATTTGATAACGGGAATTACTGTAATTTCTGTTTTGTCACCGCAAGCAGAACAATGGCGGAATTTGCTTCCCTCCTCAGTGTGCGTTGCTTCTTTATCAACGGTAAATTCCTCGTTGTAATTATGACCGAGAGCGTTCTTAAGCACTATTCCGCAGACAGTACAGCTTTGCGCCTGTGTACAAGTAGCTTCAGCACTGGGAAAATGGTCTGCTGTGCCGATTATTTTAATAGTTGCCGAGCTTGCGGAAGCATTCATTCTATCGGCATTTTTATCGCCTACGGTAATATTTTCAGGAGTTATATATGCAGTACCCGAGCTGCAGTTATCCAAAACCTCAAACTCCATAACTAAAAGGTCATCCTTTTTAAGCATCGCACCTGAGCCGCCGTATATATAAATCAGTCTGACATAGCCGTTACGGTTAATGGTTGTATAATCCTCTGCATGACCGATATCAAGAGAGCCTTTGTCACTTGAAGCTTTGTTGGCTGTAACGTTTACAAGTTTAAGACGGGTGTTGTCAAAATACACATCAAACTGAAAGCCGCCCATACCTACAGGGCTTTTTATTCCGCAGACAACAGTAACCCTTTCGCCCTCTCTCAGCTCACTTCTTTCGGCGGTTGTTGTAATAACAACCTCATCTGTCGCAAAACAGGGAAGTGCAAAAGCAACCGAAATCACTATAATCAGCACTATCGCAAGATTTCGTTTCATTTTTTCGTCCTCTTTTGGTTTGATTTATATAAAATATTATATTATTTTCAGCCGATAATTACAAGCTCTTTTTTATAATATGAAGATTTTGCTCTCTTTCCTTCAGAATGTTCACCATTTCAAAAGTTTCGCTGTCCTGCCCGTCGCAAATTATGTATATCTGCGCCTGTATTCCTTTACTGTAAAGCATTTTTGAATTATATATAAGCTCTTTTATTATATATTCGGCATAGTGGGAGCTTTCTTTGTCAACAGTTGCAAAAAGCTGTATCTCCGTTATTTTTTCACCCTTGAAATTTACAAAAAGCAAAAAAACCAATGCGCCGACAACAACAATTCCCAGACCTAACGCAATATATATGCCCGGATTCATTTCCATCACCCTTTCATATATATTTTATTCATAAGAAAAAAATAAGTGAAAGCTTATTGAAAACTAAGGGCAAATATGATAAAGTTAAATTATAAAAGTCCTTTAAGGAGATTTTTTATGGGTGAATTGGTAAATACTAATACTATGATTAGTGAAATTAAAGAAGTTTTACAAACTGCACGGTTTAATGTTGCTCAGCAGGTAAACTCTGAACTTTTAACGGCATATTGGAATATCGGAAAAATCATTGTCGAACACGAACAAGGCAATAACGAACGTGCCGAGTACGGAAAACAAACCTTAAAAGAGTTATCGAAAGTATTAACACGTGAATTTGGAAAAGGCTTTTCTGTTTCCAACATTCAATTTATGCGGCGATTTTATCAAAATTATCAAATTCAACAGACAGCGTCTGTTAAATTGAGCTGGTCACATTACTGCGAATTGCTTTCAATTTCCGATGGAGATAAACGCAGTTTTTATGAAAAAGAATGTGTAAATTCAAACTGGTCTGTCAGAGAATTGAAAAGGCAAATTGCAACTTCTCTGTATGAGCGAGTATTACTCTCGGAAGGTAAAACTAATAAAGAGACTGTTTTCTCACTTGCTCAAAAAGGCATTGAAATCAATACCCCGAAAGATATAATTAAAGACCCCTACGTGTTTGAGTTTTTAGGTTTACCTGAAAATAAACCTATGTTAGAGAGCGATCTTGAAAAAGCACTGGTAAACCAAATTGAAAAGTTTTTACTCGAGCTCGGCAGAGGATTTATGTTTGTAGGCACTCAGCAGAGAGTAACCCTTAATAATACTCACTATTATGTGGATATGGTTTTCTATAACAAAATTCTTCGCGCCTATGTTCTAATTGAATTAAAAACTATAAAACTTTTACCTGAGGCAGTTGGACAACTTAATATGTATCTTAATTATTACGAGCAGGAAGTAAATGACACTGACGATAATAAGCCTATCGGAATTATTCTTTGCACAGATAAGGATAGCGTGGCTGCCGAATATGCTTTAGGCGGACTTTCAAACAATATCTTTGCTTCAAAATACACTTATTGCATACCAAACAAGGAAGATCTTATTGCGCAGGTAGAAGCAGTGCTGAATGATTATCATAAAAAAGACAGAAATTAACAATAGCTTTATACTGAATTTTGTTTAGCATAAGATTATTTTGTTCTCTTGTTTCCCTCAACCATAAAACAAGCTCAATGAATATTCATAAGAAAAAACAAGCGAAAGCTTATTGAAAACTAAGAGCAAATATATAAAGTTAAATTATAAAGGAGTGTAAAAAGTGATATTATGGATACAAGAAAAGCCATAGCAAATAGATTATTAGAGCTATGTGAGGAAAAAAGATTATCGGTAAATGCACTTGCAAGACTTTCAGCCGTTCCGCCCTCAACATTAAAGAATATAATTAACGGCGGTAGCAAAAACGCAGGTGTTGTTACACTTAAGAAATTATGTGACGGCTTAGAAATATCCCTTTATGACTTTTTCAACACCGAAACATTTAAAACGCTTGAGCAAGAAATCAAATAATTCTCTATTAACAAATTAGAGTACGCCCTCTTATGAGAACGGATTTAACCCTGTTTTTATTTGTCCTTTTCCTTTGCGGTGTTGAGAGAAGAGATGAGCATAACATGAATATCGGTACAAGCAGAATCAATGAGCTTGTACTCTGTGAAGTTTGGCTTTGCCAAGTGAAGTTATTCCTACGGCATAATGAAGTATTGTGCTTTAGCACAAAGTGAAGTTAAGTGTGCTCCCCACGCCCGCAGGCACTTCACGATGCGAAGCATCACTTCACGCACCGAAGGTGTGCTTAACGTGCCATAAGGCACACTTAGTTAAAAAAAGAAAGGTCCACTTTGTGAACCTTTCTTTTTTTGGTGAACCATCGGGGAGTCGAACCCCGGACACCATGATTAAAAGTCATGTGCTCTACCTACTGAGCTAATGATTCATATGCGTCTTTTTTAAACTGCCATAACAGTATAGCAAAGAAAAACTCCTTTGTCAACACTTTTTTTATTCGATATTTTTTTATTTTTTATTATTTCCCGTTTTGTATAATATATATATTATGTGGAATTTATTTTTTGTATGGACATACTGTAAAAAAAAGGGTATAATATAATTTCAAATATTCTTGATTTTTTAAAAGTTTTTTAACATTTATATTATATGATAATTAGATACATTCTGGAAGGGATTGAAATATATGTTAGAGCTTAAAGCAATAAAAAAGGATTATTATACCGGGGGAGAGGTTGTAAACGCCCTTAAAGGAATAGATTTGCAGTTTCGTGAGAGCGAATTTGTATCTATTTTGGGACAGTCGGGCTGTGGAAAAACAACTCTTTTAAACCTTGTAGGCGGTCTTGACCAATATACAAGCGGAGATTTGGTTATCAACGGGAAATCCACAAAGGATTTCAAGGACAGAGATTGGGACGCTTACAGAAACCATTCTGTCGGCTTCGTTTTCCAAAGCTATAACCTTATTCCTCATCAATCCGTTTTGCAAAATGTTGAGCTTGCGCTTTCTCTTTCGGGTGTTTCTAAGGCTGAGCGCAGAAAAAGAGCGAAGCAGGCTCTTGAAGAGGTTGGCTTAGGCTCTCAGATTAAGAAAAAGCCCAGTCAGCTTTCAGGCGGACAGATGCAGAGAGTTGCTATTGCAAGAGCTATTGTAAACAATCCCGACATTATTCTGGCAGACGAGCCCACAGGCGCTCTTGACACCGAAACAAGCGTACAGGTAATGGAGATATTAAAGGAAATTTCCAAAAGCCGTCTTGTAATTATGGTAACTCATAACCCCGAGCTTGCGGAAAAGTACTCAACCCGTATAATCCGTATGCTTGACGGAAAAATTACCGACGATTCAATGCCTCTTACTCAAGAGGAATTACAGGCACAGCAGCCTGAAGAAGCTCCTGTTAAAAAGAAAAAGGCTAAAAAGAAGCCCTCAATGTCTATTTTTACCTCCTTTGAGCTTTCTTTAAAAAATCTTTTCACTAAAAAGGGACGTACAATTCTCACCTCCTTTGCAGGAAGCATAGGTATTATAGGTATAGCCTTGATTGTTGCCGTTTCCAACGGTACAACAACATATATTGACACAGTACAGGAAGAAACGCTTTCCTCATATCCGTTGCTTTTAGAATCGCAGAATATGGATTTGGCTACCGTTATGCAAGCCTTTATAGGTGCCGCCGCATCTTCCCAGGAGCACGAAAAGGACGCCATATACCAAAAATCCGCAATTTACGATATGGTAAATGCTCTTAACTCCTTAGAAGCAACCAAAAACGACTTGCACGCCTTCAAAGCCTTTCTTGAAGAGGAGCGAAAGAAAGAGGGCAGTCAGCTCAGTCAGGTTTTAAACGGCATTCAGTATTCATATAATTTCGATTTACTTGTTTATACTCAGGACATTGACGGCGCTATTATCCACTCAGATTCCGAAAAGCTTATGCAAGAGCTTCTTTTGGAAAATCTCAAAATGGATTTATCTGCTATGATGGGAATGAGTGAGGAGTCGGGAATGGGTTCCTCCTCAGGCTTTATGTCTATGGGCAGCTCTATGATTATGTGGCAGGAGATGCTTGCGGGAAACAACGGCGAGCTTATCAACCCCGTACTCAAAAAGCAATACGAGCTTATTGACGGCGAATGGCCCGACGAATACAATGAAATTGTTCTTGTTGTAGACAAAAACAACGAGATTGACGATATGGCGCTTTACGCTTTAGGTCTTAAAACAAAAGAAGAGATAAGCTCTGTTATGAATGCGGCTTTAAACAAAGAGGAAATCAAAGCCGAAAAGAGCAAATGGACCTACGAGGAAATAAGAAACAGAGAATTTAAAACAATTCTCAATTCCGATTGCTATTCTTTAAATGAAGAAACAGGACTTTATACAGATTTAAGGGAAACCGCTACAGGTCTTAAGTATCTTTACGACAACGGACTTACTCTTAAGGTTTCGGGCATAATCCGTCCCAACGAGGACGCTTCCTCTACAATGCTTTCAGGCTCTATTGCATATACCCATAAGCTCACCGAATACGTTATTGAAAACGGCAAAAAATCCCCCGCAATAGAGGCTCAGCTTGCTTCTCCCTCAAAGGATATCTTTACAGGTCTTCCCTTTAAAGAGAATACAGGTAAGCTTTCAGTTGCTGAAAAGGAAACCGAATTTAAAAAGCATATAGCTTCTCTTTCCGAGGCTGAAAAGGCAGCGGCATATATTAAAATTATGAGTATTCCTCCCAAGGAATATGTTGATAATGCAGTTTCTCAGTCCTTAGGCGCTATGACCCGTGAGGATATGGAAAAGCTGATGACTCAGAACATCTTACAGGAGATGGGAATGAGCGGAGACAAGGTTGAAAGCTATATTGCTTCTATGAGTGACGAGGATTTGAAAAAAGTTTTTGCTCAGTCAATAGAAGAAAGCGTAAAGAAGGCATATGCACAGCAGGTTTCAGCGCAGATGGGCGCTATGCCCGCTGCACAGCTCAGTATGATGCTTGATACTCAGCTTGCTTCCTATACTGCTGAACAATGCGCTCAGTATTATGACGAAATTCTTGTATTCTCAGAGTCCACCTACGACAAAAACTTAGAGGCTTTAGGCTATGTAAATTTAGACACTCCCTCAACAATAAGCCTTTATTCCTCATCCTTTGAAGAAAAGGACACCGTTAAGGACATAATTTCCGACTACAACAAAAACGTCGATGAGCTTTCAAAAATAAACTACACCGACTACGTGGGAATTATGATGTCCTCAATAACTACCATAATAAACGCTATAACCTACGTTTTAATTGCTTTTGTTGCAGTATCTCTTATAGTTTCTTCCATTATGATAGGCGTTATCACGCTTATATCGGTACAGGAAAGAACAAAGGAAATCGGTATACTCAGAGCAATCGGCGCTTCAAAGCGCAACGTTTCCAGTATGTTTAATGCAGAAACCGTAATCATCGGCTTCTCCTCGGGTGCTTTGGGCGTTATTGTAACCTATCTGTTATGTATTCCCATAAACATTATTTTACACGCTGTAACGGGAATAGGAAATCTAAGCGCGATTCTTCCTCTCCCTGCGGCAATTATTCTTGTAATTATAAGCGTAGCTCTGACACTCTTCTCGGGAATAATCCCATCCTCAAGCGCTGCTAAAAAAGACCCCGTAGTAGCACTGAGAACTGAATAATCAAAGCTAAGGCTGTCGAAAAAGGCACAGACCGCAGAAAAGGAAAAAGCAAATAGGTTGAAGCTGATTTTTAAAACTGATATAGGAAAGGAGTTTTTTCTCTTTTCCTATATTTTTGTTTTAAGCTTGTGGGGGCAGTTATCAAAATCCAAAGCCTATAACCTCGACAATCGTGTTTTAAAATTTAGTAAATCATAATTAAGTAAATTTTCAAAAAGCTATTGACTATTGTTTCGTCGTGAAGTATAATTAAGTAAATCGTAAATCACGAATTTTCTATAGGGAGGTACACCTATGTTCATAGGAAGAGAAAATGAGCTTAATTCATTAAACCGGCTCTATAATTCCGATAAATTTGAGTTCGCCGTTATTTACGGTCGCCGCCGTGTCGGTAAGACTGCACTTATCAACGAATTTGTAAAGGGCAAGGATACCATTTTCTTTACCGGCGTTGAAACCAACGCAAAGCAAAATCTTGATAACCTTTCAAGAAGTATTATGGAATATAATACGGGGCTTTGGGCGGGAGCTTCCTTTAATAACTTTCAGATGGCTCTTGAACACGTTTTTGAGCTTGCCAAGACCAAAAGAATTGTGCTTGTAATTGACGAGTACCCTTACGTTGCCCGTGCATCTAAGAGCCTTGCTTCCACGCTTCAGCTTTTGATTGATAAAAATAAGGACACCTCAAAGCTGTTCTTAATTCTTTGCGGCAGCTCTATGTCCTATATGGAAGATCACGTTTTGGCATATAAGGCTCCCCTTTACGGAAGAAGGACGGCGCAGTTCAAAATTAAGCCTTTTGAGTTCTTTGAAGCTTGCCGTTATTTTAATAAACTGTCGGGTGAAGATAAGGCATTGGCATACGGTATTGTAGGCGGAACTCCCCAATATCTGATGCAGCTTAACGATAATCTTTCTATCGAAGAAAACATTAAAAACACTCACTTAAATCCCGCTTCTTCTATTTTTGAAGAACCGGGCAACCTCTTAAAGCAAGAGGTGCGTGAGCCTGCAATTTACAATGCGGTTATTACCGCTATTGCCACCGGCTCAACCAAAATGAACGAAATCTCTAATAAGATTGATGAAGATACAAGTGTGTGTGCTACCTACATTAAAAATCTGATTACACTCGGCATTGTAAAAAAAGAATCGCCTTACGGTGAAATTTCCACTCGCAAGACGATTTACTCTATCGAGGATAATATGTTCCGTTTTTGGTATCGTTTCGTGCCGGAAAACACTTCGGTTATTTCAAGAGGTGCTATCGACTTGGCGTATAGCCGTATAGCTCCCGAGCTTTCCTCTTATATGGGTAGCGTTTTTGAGGATATTTGTAAGCAGTATCTTTGGAAGCTTCTTCTTGAGGGTAAATGTGCCGTGAGCTTTACCGATATTGGTCGTTGGTGGGGAGCAAACCCCAAGACCAAATCCCAAGAAGAAATTGACATTATGGGAACGGACAAGGATACCGCCCTTTTTGCCGAGTGCAAATGGACAAACGAAAAGGTTGACCTCGGTGTGCTTGAAACCCTTGTGGAGCGTAGCACCTTGTTTAGTTACAAGAAAACGCATTTTTATCTCTTTGCAAAAACAGGCTTTACCAAAGGCTGTATCGACAGAGCAAATGAGATGGGTAACGTAACGCTCGTTACCTATGAGGATATATTAAAAGCGTAACGTTTCCAGTATGTTTAATGCAGAAACCGTAATCATCGGCTTTTCCTCGGGTGCTTTGGGCGTTATTGTAACCTATCTGTTATGTATTCCCATAAACATTATTTTACACGCTGTAACGGGAATAGGAAATCTAAGCGCAGTTCTTCCTCTCCCTGCGGCAATTATTCTTGTAATTATAAGCGTAGCGCTGACACTCTTCTCGGGAATAATCCCATCCTCAAGCGCCGCTAAAAAAGACCCCGTAGTAGCACTGAGAACTGAATAAAATAAAAAATACTATCGTTTTTGAAAAAGAACGATAGTATTTTTTGCCTCAAAGCCCCTTTGTATATAATGGTCATAGTTACTGGAAAAAGTAAATAAAATGCTTTTTCAACACCAAAGCAATGATTTGGAAGCAAATTTTGGCCGATACATAGCAAAAGCGAGGTGAAATTCACCTCGCTTTTGTGGTTTAGATAAGTGTATTTTTTATAATAAAGCAACTCTAAAAATGGGCAGCTTTGTTTTTTCTATAGCTTCAACTGCTGCAATTAGGGCAGAAGGCGAGCAGTTGCCAAAATCAACATGTATGTATATTCCTCTTGGGTGGTCACCTTCCGGTAAACTATCAATATCGGAAACATAGTGAATAGATTTCAAAAAATGGCGTTTGTTATATTTGGTGACAAATTGCTCTAATGCGTCGACAGCGGTTACAATTTGTTCTTGCGTCGGCGGCGCATCCAAAATGATTTCAAAAAGCACATCAGGATAACCCTCGCAATAAGCGTCTACTCTAAATGTGTCGAAATTTTCTAATTTTTCTATGATCGGGTCTGCCATAAAATAACCTCCTAGAGAAAATTCTTATTTATTATATCACATTTCATTTCAAAAGTAAATTATTGCAGTACAAATCCCTTTTAATCACAAATACTGACAACACAATTTGTAATTTAAGGAGAAATGTATATACAAGGCGACAGATATTGTGAGAAGAATTGAGGCTTGTGTTATAATAGGGCAAACCGCCTGAAACCCGCATAAACACTTGATTTTTCACTGGTTTGCTCTATTGAACACAAGGGTGTCAAAAACGGGTTTTTAGGCGGTTTTATACATAGCAAAAAGCGAGGGGAATTCCCCTCGCTTTTTTAACTAATCGCGTTTATGATTTCCTGCGCGTAGCGCACGCCTTCCATAGCGTCCTTGGCGTACTTGTCAGCGCCGATTTTGTCGGCGTACTCCTGCGTGAGCACGGCGCCGCCCACAATAATTTTGCACCAGGGTGCCTTGAGCCGAAGCTGTTTTATGGTTTCCTGCATCTGGACAACTGTGGTGGTCATAAGAGCGCTTAAGCCCACTACGGGAGCGTGAAGCTCGACAACCTTGTCGGCAATCACCTGCGGCGGTACGTCTTTGCCTAAGTCCACAACGTTAAAACCGTAGTTTTCGAGCAGCAGCTTGACAATGTTTTTTCCGATGTCGTGA
>SVMS01000031.1 GCA_015067255.1 Oscillospiraceae bacterium | reverse complement strand
GTGTAAGATTCTCCTGTCAGGTTTCCGCCTGTCCAAAGAAGAGAGTTTACATCTATAACACCGGGTTCTGTGGGATAGTATTCTGTTTTCCAACCCAAACCATAAATAAGATGAGCAACATTTCGGCCATAATGGTCAATATTTCCTACTACAACCTTGGAAGCGCCATTAGCTTCATAGGTAAGTATCATAGGTTCAGTGGCAGATGTAGGTTTGTAAACCTTTTGAGTAGTAATACTGCTCATTCCCATTTCAGCTTTGATGTCATCTGTCCAATACCAAGTATTGTAGCTTGAACCGTCGGCAGCTGTTACATTTATATATTCAGCTCCTGAAGGTGCCGTGCCGGTCATTTCATCAGAAACAGCAGAAGCCGCTGTAATGTTAACTGTAAAAAGAGATAACATAGCAGTCAAAACCATTACTGTTCCCAATATGAGCGATAGTGCCTTTGAGATAGTGCGATTTTTCATTTCCTTTTCCTCCTAATTTTTATTTTGTTCGTTAGAACAATGTTTTTTATTTAACCAAACTATACACTTTTTCTGTATAGAAAAGTTCAAAAAGTATAATGCCGATTTACTTATCGGAGATTTTTTAATTTCTTTCTCGTTTACAAAACCGCTTTTGAAAAATACTTCCTCGATTATTTTTTAAAATAAACCGTATAAATTTCGCTGTCTATTTCATTTATAGGCTTCATAATTATAGGACTGCCGTCAGTGCTTGCCACCCAGGTAGACATACTTACGTTCCAGTCGCGAGCTGAACGGATTCTTACAATGTCTGTCAGCTCTTTTTCATTGATGCCTCTTAAAATATTATCGTTATCGGTTAGTCCTGCCAAAACGGTAGGTCCGTATAAAACAGCATAATAATCTGTACTTCCAAGCTTGCTGAGTGAAAGCTCTTGTTTTAAGAGGATTTCCACTGTGTCATCCTGCCATTCTCCCGGAATTTCAAACCACTTACAATCTTGCGCTGTCTCTTTCAACACTTCTTTGCCGTTTACAAAAATTGTAGTTTCTGTGCTCCATATTGGAACTCTCAAGGTTAAAGTAAATGATGTTTTCTCATTTGCAGAAACCTTAATGATATGACGTGCTTTTGCAGGGCGCTGTTCAGGCTCTCCTACTGCGGAGGATGTCATTGTAATTTTTACATCCTTGCCGTCCTTTTTCCAATCAAGCTCAGAGGGAATATACTGAGAAACAACAACACCGTTTTCTTTTTCAAAGAATATTCTTGCCTCATAAGAAGCATTTGCCTGCATAGTTGTACCTAAGCAACAGGTCATATGGTCAAAGGGAGTTGACCAATCCTTTTTTCTGCCTGCGCCCAAGGGGAGATAATATGCGTTCATACCGTCTTTGACTCTGTGCTGAGCCATAAGTCCGTTAATTATACCTCTTTCGATATAATCGGCATATCTTACGTCCTCGTTCCATTCCATAATGTATTCGCAAAGTCTTATCATATTGTAAACTGTGCAGTGCTCTTGGTTTTGGTCTCCCAAGTCAGCATAGTTGATTGTCTTGAGCCAGCCTTCACCCGAATTCTGACCGCCTGTACAGTAGCATTCTCTTTCAAAAACTCCCTGCTCAAGATATCTTTCAGCCAAAACCTTATATTTTTCATCCCCTGTTGCCTTATATGCCATTGCAAAGCCGTGAGCTTCGGGGATTGTTGTATTAGCGTGAGTATAGGATAAAATGTCCTTACCCTCAAGTATGGGATTGAAAAATCTGTAATGAGCAAAGCGCTCCATAAGAAGCTTATATTTATCCTCTTTTGTAAGCTCATACATCTGAGCCCAGACTTCCATCATACCGCCTGTTTCCCAGTCAAGAATATCCTGCATTCTCTCATAAGAAAACTTATCTGTCCATACAACAAACCAATCTGCTAATTTGCCAAGCACCTTTGCCGCTTTTTCAATTTTGCAAAAACGGTAAGCATCCGCTAAACCCATAGAGGTTTTATGTAAATTATACATAGGCGCCCAAACCCATTTGTTTCTGGCAATTCTGTCCAAATAAACCGAGGGAAGACTGCTTACCCATCCGTCCTCTCCTTCATTCTGACACATCTCTAGAATGTCAACGGCCTTGATTACTCTTCCAAGCATCTCAACGTCGTTATCATAATAAGCATACATAGCGCAAGCAGAAAGATAATGTCCCGCTATATTTCCGTGTACCTGAGTGTCTGCTTCCTCCCAGCCGCCGTAATGCTTGGGAACAGTGTGTCTGTTTGAATTAAGCCCTGCCTGAATGTAAAAATTTGCAAATATTCTTTCTGTGTCCAAACTCAATAAATACTTGCGGTTAGCTTCTCTGTGAGCTTTTGCCGCTCCGTCTAAAAGCGTTGCTTTTAAGCTTTTCATATGGCCCCTCTGTAATTAGTTTTCCAATAGTTGGTATTTTTGCTTTATTTGTTGCAAAAAGTTTCGAAATTTTATTGTTTTTGCAACAATCTCTATGTACACATTATCATAAACAGTTACATTTGTCAATAATTTTTTTAATATTTTGTTACTTTTTACAAAATTAAAAATATCAAAAAATAATAGTTGCGAAATTTTTCTATATATGTTATAATAGAAACACAAGATATTGTTAACTTGAATTTTTATAGACACAAAGCGGCAAAATCTTGCCGTTTTCTCGAAGGAAAGCAGCTTTAAAAATTCAGCAAATTCAATAAACAGAAAGGCAGAGTTTTATGAAAAAGGTTACATTAGATGATATTGCGAAAAAGTTAGACATTTCCAAATCCTTGGTTTCCCGAGCTTTATCAAACAAATACGGCGTCAGTGAAGAGGTAAAACTTCTCGTTAAGCAAACAGCCTATGAGATGAACTACAAGGGCCAACAACAGATAGATTTCTCCGGCACTGTTTCAAATATATCCTCAATCACAGTCTTATTGACTAAGTACGATTTCGGAGATGCCAACTATTATTCTAAAATAATAGCGGGAATAGAAAACAGCGCAAAGCAAAAAAATATTTCTCTTTTGATATCCCTTATCGACAGCGACGAGATAATAACCAACTTCAACAACACAAACGGAATTATCATAATCGGAAGAGTTTCATATGAGCAAATAATTAAAATCAAAGAAAGCAAGCTTCCCACAGTCCTCGTAGATTGTTGCTATTACTCTTCAAAAGACTTGGATACTGTTATGGCCGACAATTTCTACGGATGTTACAGTGCTGTCAATTACGCTGTAAGCTTAGGGCATAAAAATATTGCCTTTGTTGGAGATCCGAATTATTCAACCAGCTTTGTCGAAAGACATCGTGGCTTTTGCGAGGCTGTAAAAGATTCCACCGCCCCAATCAATCCTTTTTATATCACCGAAAAATATGACGATTTACAAACACCCCTATGTGTTTCTCAGCTAAAAAAGATCCTGTCTTCTGACAACAGACCCTCCATATGTGTTTGTGCAAACGACTCAACAGCGACTTTGGTTTATAAAATTGCCGCTTCACTGAATATAAATATTCCGAACGAGCTTTCAGTAATAGGCTTTGATAACATTCATAAATGCGATTGGCTGACACCAACCTTAACAACTGTCTATGTGCCTATGAGTGAAATTGGAAGAAGTGCCGTAATTTTACTTATAGACAGAATCCAAAACTTTAATGCTCCTGCCCGTCATTTACAGGTGGGTACATATATTAAGATAAGAAAATCCTCAATCAGATTATCAAACGACAATTAACTTTTTAAATATTTTATAAACAGAGATGATTTTTATGAACAGAAACATTTACTATTACAAGGTAAATCCAAGCATTGTCCGCGCCGACCAAGAAACCACCGTCACTATTCACCCGTTAGGCGAAAATGTGGCATTTCAGCAAGGCTTAAGCTACACCGTAGATGTACGCGCACGTGACACATTTTGCTATCACTATGACGCTTTCCCTGCAATAAAATACGAATGTACTCCCAACGAAAACGGAGATTTGGTTTTTACCCATTGCTTTTGCGGCGAACAGTGACATTCCATTATGATTACCCGTCCCGAAGAGGATATGAAATCTCCCTATTACGAAATCAATAACCACCGCAGAAAATATCAGGAAACAGCCGTTTCCTTCCTTGAAATCTATTCATTGAAGCCCGACCTTTACGGTATGCGCTGTTATAAGGGAGAAACCCATTGTCACACTTTTGAGTCTGACGGTCTTGTGGATGCGATACACACTGTAGGCAACTACCGCAGCTCAGGCTACGACTTTCTTGCAATAACTGATCACTTTACCTCCTATGCTTCGGAAAAAGCTATGCGAGTATTCAAGGATGCGCCTGTAAATATGACCTTGATATTTGGCGAAGAGGTTCACGTTCCTACCGAGCGTATCCACAGCGTACATATGGGCGGTCGTGAAAGTGTCAACGAATATTTCCGCAATCATACCGAAGAAGCCAAGGCAGAGGTTGCCGCTATTCAAGCTACTCTTTCCTTGCCTGCAGATGTAGACCCCGAGGATTACGCATGGCGTATATGGGTTTCCCGCAAAGCGCATGAATTCGGCGGAATTTCCGTTTTATCACATCCGTTTTGGATTTGGCAGCAGGTGTATTTTATGACTCCTGCATGTACCAAGCAGTTGCTGCGGGACGGCGTCCACGATGCGCTCGATTTAAGAGATGATGATATGCAAGCCGCAGTAGCTTTTTGGCAGGAAATGAGAGAAGAAGGAATAAACATCCCCATTGTAGGCTCCAGCGATTCACACCTCTCCTCTCCCGAAAACCCATATAAATCTGTCGGCGGCGGCTATATGTTCGTATTTGCTCCCGACAATTCCACCGAGAGTATTCTCAATGCCATTCTCAAAGGAAACTCTGTCTGTGTTAACAACTACTATCAGCCTGAGTTTACTTTCGGTTCTTTCCGTTTAGTCAAGTTTTCAAAATTTTTATTGGACAATTTTTATCCCAACTATATGCGCCTGTGTCACAATCAAGGCGTTCTGATGTCGGAATATCCTCTGAATGATAAGCCCTCAGAAGAACTCATTTCTCTGCTTTCAAAACTAAATAAGCGTTCTGAGGCCTTCGCCCGTGAATTTTACGGCTATTAAACCTATGATAGCAAATCCCCCCAAACCTCATTTGAGATTTGGGGATATTTGTTTCATACTGTCGAAGAAGTCGACTTTGCATTAAGCAAAAATCGTTTTTTCTTCGTATTTGTTAAAAAATCAATAAAAACAAGTAATTTGGAAGGGTTATTATTCTCCTTCCATTTCCATTTTGCAGGCTTTTTTAAATTCATGGTAGCAAACTTAAGCCTTACCCATTGTTACCTGTGCAAGACCTGTGTATGGAATGTATTGCATAGCATGCTTTTCTTTTGCATCCGCAAACACGCTCTCTATTTTCTCTTTGCGCAGTTTATATAAATCTGCATATTCGGTGTCTGCCGAATATCTTCTGCATTCTCTATGTAATCAGACCATATATGTTTCCTTAATTGATTTGTTTTCAAATTTTCACAGTAAATACAATTGACAAATTATCTTTTAAATAGTAAAATAATGCTAACTTTAATCCTCTATTGATTAAAAGTGAAATTTTATACATAGGAGAGTATATATGAATAATAAAATCACAGTTATAGGAAGCGCAAATGCCGACCTTGTTATCCATTCAGAAAAAATGCCCCTTTTAGGCGAAACTCTCACAGGCAGTGATTTTCAGATAAACGCAGGCGGAAAGGGACTAAATCAAGCGGTGGCAATATCTAAGCTTGGAGGAAACATTTCCTTTATAGGCGCAGTAGGAAACGATTCCAACGGAAAATTTTTGCTTGATGAGCTTAACAAAAATAACGTTTGCTTTGAAGGTATAAGCCTTGATGATGAATCTACAGGAATTGCTATGATAACAATAGTAAATTCCGATAATTTTATAATTTTGAACGCCGGCGCAAATTACAGGCTGACACCTGAAATTATAGAACAAAACGAGCACAAAATAGCAGAGAGCGAATTTTGTGTTCTTCAGCTTGAAATCCCTATGGAAACAGTTGAAAAGGTCTGTGAAATTTCAAAAATTCACGGCACAAAGGTAATGCTCAACCCTGCACCCTATAAAGAGCTGTCCCCATCATTACTTTCAAATATAGATTATCTTATAGCCAATGAACACGAAGCTCGTGAAATAACGGGAATTTACCCCGACAATGAGGAAAACTCTGTCAAAGCTATAAAAAAACTTCTTTCAATGGGAGTAAAAAATATCGTCATAACCTTAGGTGAACGGGGCTGTGTTTATAACGACGGCGAAGAAATTAAATTCCACGCGGCAATCCCCGTAAAAGCTGTTGACACTACCTCTGCAGGAGATTGCTTTATCGGAGCCTTTGTAACAAAGCTTTCCCAAGGCTTATCCATTGATAAAGCAATAGAATTTGCTTCAAAAGCATCAGCAATTACAGTAAGCCGTCAAGGCGCTTCAAAATCTATACCTTTCGCAAGTGAAATAGAATGATGAAAAACGGAGAAAAGTTTGAAAACGAACAATAAAAATAAACTTCCATCCGCAAATCATAACTACCGGCCGTGCCGGTAGTATGCACTGTCCCCTTAGGGCATAAGACCGGCCGAGCCTATAGGCTCGTCAAAAGGTTTGCCAACCGCAACACTTTCACCGGCTACCCCTAAAGGGGCATTTTTTATTTACCTTCTTTTACCTGCTTACCCGTAAACGGGTCTACATACTCTACCAATGACATTTGGTCGTAGGATATATCCTCTTGCAACTGATTTCGTATGTATTCTGCAATTGCTTTTTTATTTCTTCCTACTGTATCTACATAGTACCCTCTACACCAAAAATGTCTAATTCCATATTTATACTTCATATTGGCATACTTCTCAAAAATCATTAAACTACTTTTTCCTTTGAGATATCCCATTATTAGAGATACACTATACTTTGACGGTATGGATACCATCATATGTATGTGATCTTTGCAGGCTTCTGCTTCTATTATTTCCACCTGCTTATACTCACATAACTTTCTAAGCATTATTCCTATAGCCGCCTTTATCTTTCCATAGATTACTTGTCGGCGGTATTTTGGTGCAAATACTATATACTCAAGGAAGCGAAGGAATGAAACTTCTGTTTGAACTGATCAATAAAGGTAGTGTGGAAGACGATAAAAAACACATTATCTTCTCTCCGAATGTTGTTAAAAGAAAATCAAGCTGATAAATAATTTTCTAATTATACACAATACAAAATAATATTTATTGGGATTTTACTAAACAATTTTATTTAACAAGTAATATAATTTTGTGTTACAATAGTTATGCAAGGTTGTTATATGTTTTAAGGTACAGTCAAATATAAAAATAAACTGAAATATAAGAACCTGACCCGCCTACGCATTGAAAATGCGGGCGGGTTCCCCAGAACCTTGTTGCTTTCGCAATAAAAACGACCTTGAAGGAGTAAAAATCCTTTGAGGTCTTTTTTTACGCCCAAAGCCTTGCAACAAAGCCATTTGTAAGCCAATAAAATAAGCGTTTTCTTAGGTGATAGTTAAGATTATGTTTTTGTTATTACACGAGTTTTTACTTAAACATATCCATTCACCAACAATACAGACCTTTCAACTTCGTTTTGTAATTTGCATTGCGTACCAAATTCGTACCAATATTTTTGAGAGCCCTTTTTTAGAGTTGATTTTTCTAAGAATTGTAATAATATATAGATAAAATAGAGGGTAAAAAACCTATGATAAAATATTAAATCTTGAGTGGGGATAATACCAATTGTTATGGGGTAAAGTGGAATATCCTCAAAACAGTCCGAAAGGGTAAATTTTTACATTCTTAAAATTTTGTGAAAACAAGAAATATAACGACCTTGTGTACCACTTAATTTCGTGCTACATAAGATCGTTTTTTATCATTAATCTTTCTTTTTTGCTTTAAAAAGATAACAGATAAAAAATATTTAATAATAGATAAAATAAAGCTGTTGAAATATGTGGCTTGATATAGTAAAATAAGTAAAGCAGATGTTTAATTTAGAGAGGTTTTTATATGGACGATGTTTTTAAAAGCAAGAAGATAAACTCACCATTCGGAATATTTTTTCAGATACCTGTATTTATTATAGCAGCATTTGGCTTATATAAATTAATTGAAAAACTTTTTTACAGCTTTACTGAGTATAATCTGTTGGGAAAACCAACCTTTGTAGGCTTTGAAAATTATTTAAATGTTTTCAAAAATGAAGTAGTCCAAAAGTGCCTTGGAAATACGGTTGTTATGGTTTTCGGTGTCACAGTTTTGCTCGTGTTGACTGCTGTTTTGCCTGCCATTTTTACAGCAAGGCTTAAGTTGCCGTTTGGTCTTGGCGTTATGGGAGCATTTTCTTTCTTAAGTATTTGTGCTATGCTCTCTAATTTTTTTAATATACTTTTCAGCGGAGACAGTTATGGAATATTAAATTCCATACTTATAAATGCATCGGTTATAAACGAGCCTATCATATTTATTCCCTCATACGCAAAACTGTTAGTGATAATTGCAATGTGGCTTTATTGCTTGGCTCCCGTATTTTCAATTACATATATTGCTGCAAGAAAGAAGCACAGCTTTCTGGGAGCCGCGATTGCAGTTTGTGCCATTCCTGTTTTCATGTATAGCGGTGGTGGTATTATAATAGGTTTTGCGGGTTACCCTTCGGCAAATTATTCTGCCGATTGGATTTATACAATATTTAACGATTATCTCACAATAAGGTTTGAGGCGGGCTTTGCCTATGCAATTTTGATTATAGGCCTTATCATGCTTATCGGCTGGTGTGTGCTGGTTTGTTCTGTTGCCTTGGGATTTTGGGCACTTTTCAAAAAAGTTAATTCTGATTCTTTGGCGTTCAAGGTTATAGGCTATATAACTTTTGCGCTTTCTTTGCAGTTGTTTATTACAGTTTCGATTTTTATAATCATATATTTATTAAAAGCATTTATGCCGCCTGACGAATTATTTACTATTCCTAACCTTATACCGAAAAGGCCGACTCTCCAAAATTTCTCTGATTTAGGTAAATTGACATCAGTCTCTTGGGTTCCTTTTTCCTGGTATCTGATTAATTCACTGCTTGTTGTGCCGTTAATGATAATGCCTGTATGCTTTTCAGTTCTTCTCCCCTCAGGCGTGGGATTTGGCTTATTTAAAGCATTTAAACAGCAAAAGCTATTATTACTTTGCTTTATCCCTTTTTTATTCATTTCGAGTTATGTTACTTTTAGTCAGCTCGGAATGATTAACAGCTATTCTGTTTATATGTTTAATTTTTTGTCAAGCTTTGAGCTCTTAATAGCGGTATTTTTGGTATATCTTGCGGTAAGGCTTGTTTCTTATAACCGAAAGCCACACATATTAGATATTTTATTGGGTAGCTTTTTTGTATTATCTTCATTTTATGCAATAGGTGTAATAAGAGGTATATGGTATAGCAGTGGCGGTGCTATATATAATGAAAAACGGAAAATTTGGAAAGATATATCCGCATATATCTCCTCAGGCGGAATAGCAAGATGCGGTATTGCTGCCGCAAACGATATATTAATGTTGCTTGTAACCTTAGCCGTTGTAATTATTCCATTAATTTTGTTGCTTACGCTTTATCTTTTGTATCGAAGAAATACTAAAAATTTGATAAAAGAAGAATATAAGGATTTACCTTTTTGAGAATATTAGGGTTTACCTAATCTCACGAAAGAAACTCCGAAGGCCTTAAAAATAAGGGCTTTTGGAGTTTCTTTTTGAGTACGTTTAAAAAGCAACACTTTTTTACTCATTTTCAGAATTTTGACGATAAGAATTGTATATTAAATATTTGACAATATTCCAACTGTGGTATATAATATATTTATTGAGGTGATTTAATGGACATACTAACAATAAAAGAAGCAAGCTCTATATGGGGGATTTCTATAAGGAGAATTACAGTTCTATGTAATGAAGGGAGAATAGTTGGCGCAAAAAAGGTAGCGGGAGTGTGGCTTCTGCCAAAAGATGCAGATAAACCTGCCGATGCAAGAATTAAATCAGGGAAATATACGAATTGGAGAAACAAAACATATATGTCATCTAATAATTTTGAAAATAATTTAAAAAATTTAAAAGGAACTTTTAGTGTAGAAAATATGACTGTTAGTGAAGCCAGTATAAAAAATCTTAAAAGAATTGATAGCGGCAAAGCGAGCTATAAAGATGTGATTGAAGAATTGAAACTTAAATATATGCAGAGGGTGTAACAATGTTTTCGAAATATGATGTTTATACCACTACGCAATCCATTTACTGTTATCCTGATACAAATGTATTAAAAAACAAATTAAATATAAGAGATAACAAGCTTCTCAAAACCGCTGAAGAAGAAATTACTTTGATTAAGCAAATGGAGCTTTTGAAAAATCCGATTAAAGGTAATTTTTCTAAATCGCATCTTATGAATATTCACAAGTTTATTTTTGAGGATATTTACTTGTTTGCCGGAAAAATCAGACAGGAGCAAATAAGTAAGGCAGATACTATGTTCTATCCGCCAAATCTGATAAACAGAGAATTAGATAAAGTTTTTTTAAAAATAAAAGAGCAGAATATGTTAAACGAAAAAGAAGAAGAAAAAATCTTTGATAATTTGGCTTATGTAATGGCAGAGCTGAATATAATTCATCCTTTTCGAGAAGGAAATGGACGTACAATACGTGAATTTATTCGTTTGTTAGCAAAAAGATTGAATTATGATCTAAATTGGGGGAATGTAGATAAAGAAGACCTTTTGGAAGCATCAATCACATCTATAGATAATTATAAGGTATTAGTAAGTATACTGAAAGTTTGCATAGAATAATATCATGAGTACATTTTGAGTACAAAAACTTTCGTAAACAAAATTACCATCATAAAGACTGTGAAATGTGGATAATGAAATCACGAAAAAGCAATAAATTTCACGGTAATTAAAAAGCAAAAAATACAAAGAACATTATTTTCTTGATTTACACCTAAAAGATAGCGGCAGGGAGTTTTTTTCTCCTTGCCGCTGTTTATTTTTTTAAAATCTATTGACAAAACATATACTTCGTGATACGATGTATTACATAATAGGAGGTATGATATGGATATTCAGTTAAAACGAGGGCTATTAGATGTATGTGTATTAGCTGCCATTAAGAATGAGGCTTCATACGGCTACAAAATTATTAAAGATATGAAACCCTATATTGAGCTGTCCGAATCGACCTTATATACCATTCTGAAACGCTTAGAAACTGCAAATATGCTGACTGTTCGCACTACTGAACACGCTGGCAGACTGAGAAAATATTATCATATTACCGATGACGGACTTAAGCGTATTGAGGATTTCAAGGCTGATTGGCAAGAAATTCTGTCTATATACCGATTTGTAACAAAGGAGGATGACCTTAATGAATAAACAAGAGTTTCTTTTGCAGTTAGGCAAAGGGTTGTCAGGCTTACCGCAAGAAGATATTGAGGGGCATTTGCATTTTTACAGTGAAATGATAGATGACCGAATGGAAGAAGGCTTTTCGGAAGAGGATGCAGTTTTAGCAATAGGTTCTATTGATGAAATCGTTGCACAGTTAATAGCAGATATTCCTTTTACAAAAATTGAAAATGAAAAAATAAAACCTAAAAGAAAACTAAAAGTGTGGGAAATCGTGCTTTTGGCGCTTGGCTCTCCGATATGGATTTCTCTTCTTATTGCCGCCGCTGCCGTAATTCTTTCCCTTTATGTTACGTTATGGTCTGTGATAGCTTCATTGTGGGCAGTTTTTGTTTCGTTTATTGCTTGTGCTATCGGTGGTCTTATAATCGGAACTGGCTTTGCTTTTGCAAATAACAAGCTTACAGGAATTGCTATAATTGGTGCAGGAATTGTCCTGACAGGACTTTCAATTTTTATGTTCTACGGATGTAAATTTACAACAAAAGGTATTTTGTTACTTACAAAGAAGCTTATTTTTAGTGTTAAAAGCTGTTTTATAAACAGGGAGGAAACACAATGAGTAAAACAAAGATATGGCTTATTACAGCCGCTTTTCTTGTATTGGTCGGAAGTATAATTTTCGGAAGTGTGATGACAGTGCTTAAATGGGATTTTACAAAATTGTCAACCAATAAATACGAAAATAATAATTATGAAATAACCGAAGATTTCAACGGTATATCACTCAAAACAGGCACTGCTGACATTACCTTTGTTATTTCAGGAGACTCTAAATGTTCAGTTGAGTGTTACGAGCAAACAAACGCCCCTCATTCAGTTACGGTAAAAGATAATGCCCTTGTAATTGAAGCTATTGATTCAAGAAAATGGTATGAGTATATCGGTATAAATTTTGATACGCCTAAGATAAAAGTTAATCTTCCCAAAACCGAATATACTACTCTCTTTATAAAAGAAAGCACCGGAGATATTGAAATACCGAAGTCTTTTAAGTTTGAGGATGTTGATATTTCCTTAAGCACAGGTGATGTTAGTTTTTTTGCCTCCTCTTCAAAGCTTATTAAAATAAAAACAAGCACAGGAAAAATCCATATTGAAAATATTTCTGCAGGTGCTCTTGAGCTTTCTGCTTCAACGGGTGGAATTACTCTTTCCGATGTAATGTGCGAAGGTAATGTCAATATCAAGGTTTCCACCGGAAAAACCGATTTGACCGATATCAAGTGTAAAAATCTCACATCAAACGCAAGCACCGGAAAAATATTTTTAAATAATGTTATTGCCGCAGAAAAATTCTCAATTAAAAGAAGTACGGGAAATGTAAAATTTGAAAAATGCGATGCCTCCGAAATTTTTGTTGAAACCGATACAGGTAATGTTGTTGGCAGCTTGCTTACAGATAAGGTTTTTATTACACATACTGACACAGGCAGCATAAAAGTTCCTAATTCAATTACCGGAGGCAGATGTGAAATTACCACTGATACTGGAAATATAGAAATTGACATAAATTCTTGAATTTCTAAGAAAATCGATATACTCTATGCGTTGACAGACATATGCTACTGTGGTATACTAAAAAAATAAATAAAAGATAAAAATAGGGAGCTTATTATGGCAAAAAGTGTATGTGTAATTACAGGTGGCGGCAGCGGTATGGGTCTTGCGGCTGCGAAATGTATGCCTAAGGACAAGATTATTGTTGTTACCGGAAGAACGCTGTCAAAGCTTGAAGGTGCGGTAAAGGAATTGGAAGCATTGGGATATGAGGCATATGCCAAAACCTGCGATACTTCTATCCGTGAACAAGTCAGAGCGCTGGCAGAATATGCGGCAAGCCTTGGCGAAATAAAGAATGTTATCAATTCAGCAGGTCTTTCTCCTGCAATGGCTGATCCTGAAAAGCTTATTCGAGTAAATGCACTTGGTACTGTATACGTCAACGAAGAATTTTCTAAGCTTATGAGTGAAGGAAGCGTTATTGTTGATATTTCCTCCAATTCTGCTTACATTCTCCCCAATTTTCTTGCAAATAAAAAGGTATTTGCATTGGCAGATAAAAACGAATCTCTATTTGTAAAGAAAATTCTTTCTCTTCCCAATAAGCTAAAAGGCTATAAGGCATCTGGTCTTGCTTACGGTCTTTCCAAAAAATTTGTTATTTGGTATGCGGCAAAATCTGCTTTTGAGCTTGGTGCTAAGGGGATTCGTGTGTGTTCGCTCAGTCCCGGACTTATTGCTACCGATATGGGAAACCTTGAGGCAGAAGAAGGCGGTTCACTATTAAAAACTACCGCCGAAAAACGTATGGGCAAGCCTGAAGAGCTTGGTTTTGCAATTGCAAGTGTTGCAGACGAAAGAAACGGTTATTTGGCAGGTGTTGACGTGCTTGTTGACGGCGGAAGCGTTATGGGTAAAGCTTTTGTTAAATAAAGATATAAGGCAACGCTAAAACGGCGTTGCTTTTTTCAATTAATTGTATATATTATATTTTTTGGCTTTTCAAATTCCATAATTTGTGATATACTGTTTTAATAAAATAAATTTCGGAGTATTAAAATGATTGAGAAAATAATTAGCTTAACAAATGATGCACTTTACAGTTATGTGCTGATAATTCTTTTGGTGCTGTGCGGTATTTATTTCACTGTTCGTACACGCTTTGCTCAATTTAGGCTTTTAGGCGAGCAATTCAGATGTGTAACAGAAAAGACAGACAAAAACGGAGTTTCCTCTTTTCAGGCGTTAATGGTATCCACTGCATCCCGTGTTGGCACAGGTAATATTATCGGTGTTGCAACAGCGCTCTGCTTAGGTGGTTTTGGAAGCGTTTTCTGGATGTGGGCTATTGCCATAATCGGTGCGTCCTCCGCTTTTGTTGAAAGCACATTGGCGCAAATCTACAAAAAACGCGGAAAAGACGGTTGCTACGGCGGTCCTGCCTATTATATTGAAGCGGCAACAAAGAAAAAAGGTCTTGCAATAACATTTGCCATATTTTTAGTTTTAACCTATGGCTTTGGCTTTAATATGTTGGCATCGTACAATTTACAGTCAACCTTTTCCTCCTATAGCTTTTATAATAAAGCCTCTACTCCTTGGATAATTGGATTTATAATTGCAGTTCTTGTCGGATATTGTCTTATCGGCGGCGGCAAACGAATAATATCCGTTACAAGCTTTTTAGTGCCTATTATGGGTGCAATTTACATAGTTGTTGCTTTAGTAATATCAATTATAAACATAAAACTATTGCCCGATATTTTCAAGCAGATTTTCATCGGCGCATTTGATTTTAAAGCCATATTCGGCGGCTTCAGCGGTTCTTGTATTATGCTTGGCATAAAGCGTGGATTATATTCAAACGAAGCTGGTGTCGGCTCTGCGCCTAACGCATCGGCCTCTGCTGATATTTCTCACCCCGCAAAGCAAGGCTTTGTTCAGATGCTGTCGGTATTTATTGATACCTTGCTTATATGCACAGCAACAGCGTTTATGTGTATGACTTCGGGTATTACTCCGCCTACAAGCAGTGACCAGGCGGCAGCATATGTGCAAAATGCACTCAGCGCAACTCTTGGTAAAGCAGGCCCTATATTTATAACTGTAGCGATGATATTATTTGCTTTTACTACTTTACTCGGCAATCTTTTTTATGTTGACAAAACTATTAACTATTTACTTGGCAAAGAGCCTTCCAAAAAATTTAAAAATATTTGCTATATTATAGCTTCATTACTTATTTTTATAGGCGCAGGTCTCAGTGCCGATTTACTTTGGGGAATTGCAGATATTACAATGGGTGGTATGACAATTATCAATATACCCATAATAATATACCTTGGCAAATATGCTATACGTGCTTTAAAGGATTATGAAAGCAAGCGAAAAGAAAATAAAGAGATAAGCTTTAAAGCAAAGGACATTGATTTACCGCACCAAACTGATTATTGGAATTAAAAAGCGAGGTAAATATGGAAAGAATAACAAGCTTTACAATTGACCATTTTAAATTACAGCCCGGCTTATACGTTTCAAGAGTTGACAAATACAACGACTGCACAATAACAACCTTTGATATGAGAATTACAGCTCCCAACAAAGAGCCCGTTATCGATATGCCCGCATTACATACTATTGAACATATGGCAGCTACATATTTAAGAAACAGTGCTGTAAAAGAACAGATTGTATACTTTGGTCCTATGGGCTGCAGAACAGGTTGCTATTTAGTTATGTTTGGAGAATTAACTCCTCAAGATATTTTTGATACAGTTGTTGATTTATGCGATTTTATCATCTCTTATGAAGGCGATATTCCCGGAGCCTCCCCTAAGGAATGTGGAAACTATTCGGAGCAAAATTTGAATATGGCTAAATTTTATATTGAAAAATACAAAAACGCCCTTGTAAAGAACAAATACTTTACATATCCTGTTTGAATTTTTTTAAGTCAATTCTAAAAAAAACTATTGAAATCGGATTAAAAATCGTATATAATATTATAGTATTTTTTCTTATGCTTTTTAAATTTGAAAATAAAGGAAGATTAAAAATGAAAACTCTTTACACAGGTAAAACAAAAAACGTTCTTTTAGACGAAGAAAAAGGAATTGTAAATTTATTTTTCAAAGACGATGCAACAGGAGAAAACGGAGTATTTGATCCCGGCTCCAACACCGTTGGCGGAAGCGTTTCCGGTAAAGGAAAAATAGGTCTTACAATTTCAAAATATTTCTTTGAGTTAATGGAGAAAAATGGTATTCCTACTCACTACTTAGGCGCAGATATTGAACAGGGTCTTATGCAGGTTCGTCAGCTTACTGTTCCCAAGCTTGAATTTGTTCTTCGTTATTTTACTGCAGGCAGTATGTGCCGTCGTTTTACTCTTGAAGAAGGTATCGTTTTTGATCCTCCTTACACTGAGGTTACTCTTAAGGACGACATTCAGGGCGATCCTCTTATCAGCGAGCGTCTTTGCATTATGAAGGGTATGCTTAAAGAGGGCCAATATGACGAAGCTTTGGATATTCTTGTTCGTGTCGGCGAGGTTCTCAAAAACGAGCTTGCTCCTATGGGCCTTACTCTTATTGATTTCAAAATCGAAGTCGGCTATGATGAGAACGGCAAAATGTATATTGCTGATGAAATTACTCCTGATATCTGGCGTGTACGCGATGAAAACGGCAACATTCCCAATCAGATTGACTGTGCAAAAATGTTGCTTGAAAAAATGGGTATATAATATATCTTAAAAATTTAAGCACTGACAGAATTTAGCTGTCAGTGCTTTTTCTTATGTCATCTGTGGCAGGGTTATTCAACAATTTTCCCTCTTTCGAGAAACGGGAACCGTGGCAGGAGCAATCCCACGAATGTTCAGCCTTATTCCATTTTAACGCACAGCCCATATGGGGACAGCGTTTTGCAGAAGGAGTCAGTAAATTTGTTATTGCTTCAAAGGCATTGACAGCAAGCTGAGGCTGTAAAATGCTTCTTGAAGGAGAGAAAACCTCTTTGTAAGGATTTTCTTTTCCCATAACTAAATCCTTCAACAGCTCAGCTCCTACCATTGAAGATGTCATTCCCCATTTATTAAAGCCTGTGGCAACATATAAATTGGGTGTATTTTTAGAATACTGTCCTATATAAGAAACGCTGTCAAGGGTCATACAGTCCTGTGTTGCCCATCGGCAAAGCTCTTGAGCTTTCGGATAATAATACTTTGCAAACTCTGACAGCTCCTGCCAATTCCCGCCTTTTTTTCCTGTTCGGTGGCTTCCACCGCCTATTAATAATAAATCTTCAAAATTTCTAAAGGACATTCCCTTTTTATTTTCGTCTACATACATTCCGTTCAAATCGGGAGCATTTTTTAATGCTAAAACATAAGAACGGTGCTGATACTGCTTCAAAAAATAGCTTCCGTGTTTATTTATAAAGGGAAAATGAGTTGCTACAATAATCTTATCTGCTTTTATAATACCGCCTGTTGTAACTGCGCCGTCAGGTCTTAATTCAAGAACCTTGGTATTTTCATATATATTTAATTCTTTTGCTAAAAAAGCTATAAACTTTAAGGGGTTAAACTGTGCCTGCTTTGAATATTTAACTGCGCCTGCAACTGAAAAAGGTAAAGGAAGACTTTTACAAAACTGAGCATCATAGCCTAATTTCTCAAGAGCCTTAAGCTCTTTTTCAATTTTTTGAGGATTATCAAGAGAATAGACAAAAGAGTCCTTTTCTTCAAAATCGCACGGTAGCTTTTTACATAGCTCAATATATTCTTTCAGGGCAAATTGATTTGCTTCAAGGTACATTTTCGCCTTGTTTTCACCGAAATTATATATCAGCTTATCGTATATAAAACCGTGTCCTACAGTAATTTTTGCAGTTGTATTTTGTGTAACCTTACTGCAAATTTTATCTTGTTCCACTACCGCATAAGGCACTCCTGCTTTATGCAGCTTATAGGCGCATAAAACGCCTGCCATACCTGCGCCTATAATTAACACATTTGTATTTATATTTTTATCAAGAGTAGGCTTTGACGGAACATCTGCCCTTTTAGACCAAATAGAATCCATAATTAAGCGTTAGGATTATTAAAGGACGGAGGTGCGGCATTGGTATCTCCAAACTGTCCTTTTGGAGAAGGACCTGACAAATCAAAGTATATTTTTGATGCCTGTGTTATGCCAAAGTCTTGGTTTGAACCTGTATCCTGCACTTTATTAAAGGCTTCACGGAAAAGTGCATTATGTGCCTCTTCCCTATTTAATAAAAAGTCTATAGTTTCTCTTACTTTTTTATCGTTGATTTGGCGGTAAAGATATTCATAAACCACCTTTGCACGCTGTTCTGAAGCAATATTCGAAAGTAAATCTGCACATAAATCGCCTGTAACTGTAACGTAATCTCCCGTCCAGGAATAACCTGAGGCATTGATAAGTCCCGGATTTAAGCCTAAAATAACGTGGCTTTGAATTTCTCCTGCTCCTACTGCCTGATAGTCTACATCGTGGCCGTTTAGAAGATTTATTGTCTGCGCTACCATTTCCATATGTCCTAATTCTTCGGCGGCAATATCCAAAAATAAATCCTTTATAACCTGGTCCTTAATACGAAAGCTTTGAGACATATACTGCATCGCTGCTTTGAGCTCTCCGTTTCCGCCGCCAAGCTGTTCCTGAAGTAATGCCGCATACTGAGGATTAGGCGCCTCTATTCCTACAGGATGAAATAACTGTTTTTCGTGCTTAAACATAATAATCTCCTTTTCAAATAATTTATTTATATAAATTATCTGCAGTTTTAAAATTTCTATACATATAAAGCGCATATCTTTTTCTTTTTAACAAAACATATTCTTTGGTGAGAAAAATGAAAAAGAGATATGTAGGAATATTTTTTACAATAATATTTGTTTTCGGAATTCTTTTATCAAAGCTGTATTTTATAAGCTCCCAAACATATTCACAAGCAATAACAGCTCTTATAGGAAGTCGCACAAAAACAGTAACGGTTACAAACAACAGAGGTACAATTTATGACCGTAATCTTGAGCCTATAACAAATGTAAAAGCTGTTACAAAGGCTGTAATTGACCCTATGCTTATAAAAGACTCCTCTGCTGTTTTAAATGCCGTTTCGCAAGAGAATAGACAAGATATTATACAAAAGCTATCATATGAAACTCCCTTTTGCATTGAGCTTACCTCGGACATAGAAAAAACTGACGGAGTTTATCTTTTTAAAGCCTACAAGCGCTATTATGATAAATACCCTGCTATACACACTATCGGCTACATTGACGAAAACGGCGTTGCTCAGACAGGACTTGAGCTTGCTTTTGATAACATTCTTAAAACCAACACTCAGCTTTGCGTAAGCTTTTATGTAGATGCTGCCCGCAGGGCAATTTCAGGCATTGAATACGAAACAATGGGAAGCTTTGAGGAAATTAAAAAGGGTGTTGTTACAACTTTAAACAATAAAATTCAGCAAATATGTGATGAAGCCGCAGACCTTTATATTAAAAGCGGCGCTATTGTAATTATAGATACAAAAACGGGAGAAATTCTTGCTCTTTCAAGCCGTCCTGCCTTTTCCCCTTTACAGCTTTCTCAGGTTGACAGCTTTTCAGGAGCATTTATAAACCGTTGTTTTTCTGCTTTCAATGTAGGTTCTGCTTTTAAAATCATCGATACTGCTGTATACTTAGAAAACGGAGGACTTTGGGACAGCAAATTATTTTGCAACGGCAGTATAACAGTAGGAAACAACGTTATTTCATGTCAAAAGACAACGGGACACGGCAACATATCTCTTGACACAGCTTTTTCAGACTCCTGTAATGTTTTTTTTATAAAATTAGCCTTAGAACTGGGAAAGGATAAAATATTACAAAGCGCGATGGATTTTGGATTGGGAGATAAGACTGTTCTTTACGAGGGGTTAATTTCTAAAGCAGGAAATCTCCCCTCTTTAAAAAATCTTTCTGCCAAAGCTGCACTTGCAAATTTTTCAATAGGACAGGGAGAGCTTTTGGCAACTCCTTTACAAATAGCTTCAATCATACAAACTGTCTGTAATGACGGAATACGCTTTGAGCCTTCCCTTATAAAAGGCTTTGTAGATGAACAGGGACAGCTTTCTGCTGAGCCTCAAAAGGAAGGTAAAAGAATCATTTCAAAAAATACTTCTAAAACAATACAACAGCTTATGATAAATACCGTTGAATACGGCTCAGGTGCAAGAGCAAAGCCCGACAGCGGCGGCGCA
>SVMS01000030.1 GCA_015067255.1 Oscillospiraceae bacterium | reverse complement strand
TCACGGGCCTCATCGGAACAATTATGATTTCCAGACCTGTGACGGTTGGCGGTGGAACTTGGGTGGGAAATGCCTCCACGATGTTTTATGATCTGATGCTGGAGACAATCATGGATGAGGATGTAGCATGGATCATCCTGGTGGCCTGCATCATGGGCAGTATTATCACCCTGATCGAAAAGTCCGGTGGTGCCTATGCCTTTGGGCGCTGGGCGGCATCCAAAGCCAAGAGCAGAAAATGTATTCAACTCCCGACAGTGCGGATTTGGGACAGGCAAAGGTTTATATTGACAATGACAAAATAAGAGTTTATTACGATTTCGGGGAAGAGAAAAAGCTGTGGGTTCCCGAGGTTATGACCAAAAAGGTCTACGAGGAAATGCTTCTTCCTGCCCTTTCTTCATCGGAAAAGAGAAGAATAGGAAGATTTTATCCTCTTTATTCTAAAGATGACAAGCCCGAAGATTACAACAGCAAGCTGAAAAAATATCCTGTTCTTGAAAAAGAAGCTTTATATATAATGACAGACGAGCTGCCCGAGCGTTTTTATGAAGAAATCTACAACTATATGGTAGAAATCGGATATGAAAAAGAGCAGTATTTAGAGGATATGAAAAGCTTGGGTATTGAGGTAGCCGAAGGAGAGGCTTCTCCCGGCTTTAAAATCCCCGTTGAATATAAGCTTGATAATGACGGCTTTAGCGCTAAGGTGCTTACCTCTATGATAACTGATAAAAATGACAGCTATCATTTAACCGATATTGCTTTGCTCAGTGGCTTCAACACAGGCATTGACACTGAAAACTCCTACTATCTTGTGCCCGACGGCTCGGGAGCCTTGATTAACCTTTTTGACAATAAAAGCGGAAGCTTCAGCAAGGTTCTTTACGGCTATGACTATACGGTGCAGAAAAATCAGTTTTCGCAGGTTGCTCAGAATGCCATTTTCCCTGTTTTCGCACAGGCGCACAGCACAAACGGATTTTTTGCAATAGTGCAGACGGGGGACGAAGCCTGCACCTTGCTTGCAAACAAGAAGGGCAGCAATCTTTCAAACAATATTTACGCTCAGTTTAATGTATGCGCAACAGACGTCAGCGTTACAGGGGAAAGCCTGAGAATAAAGCCCTATAACCTTTATGCCAACGGCTATATTAAAGCAGAGCCCGAGGTTAAATATGTTTTAACTCCCGAGCATACTCAAAGCTATTCGGCTATGGCTAATTATTACAGAGACTATTTAACCAAAAAAGGCGACATAGAAAAGAAAAAGGCTCAAGGCTCAATCCCTTTATACATTGACTTTTCGGGAGTATACGAGAAAAAGGACAGCTTTTTAGGCATACCCTATAACAATAAAATTGTGCTGTCAACTCTTTCGGGAATAAACAGCGCTCTTGATTATTTATATGAACAGGGCATAACAAACGTAAATATCCGTCTTAACGATTACACCAAAAACGGACAACAGCTTAATGCGGGTACAAAGCTTGGTCTTTATTCAAGGGTTGGCTCTTTAAAAGAGCTTGAGGCGCTTGCTGATAAGCTTGAGGACAAGGGAAATACAGTTTATATTGATAAAACTGTTCTTCTTTCGGACAAGCATAGCTTTTTCGGAAGCTTCTACTCTCAAAGAGATGCATCAAAAAGGCTTAACAGAACGATAGGAATTAAGCACACCTACGATTTAGTAATAAGAAAGCCCGAAGAGAGTATAAATTCTCAGTATTTGGTTTCACCTAAAAAATATGAGCAGTATGCTCAGAGCTTTTTAAATTCCTTACCCGAAATAAAGGGAATGGGAATTTCGGAAAGCTACGCAGGACAGATTTTGTTTTCCGATTTCAATTCAGAGAAAGCCTATACAAGAAGCGATGCAGCGGCAGAGCTTGAAAAGGTTTTGGAGCAGTACAGTAAGGATAACAGCGTAATTACAAATACGGGTAATTTCTACACCTTGAAATATTCCGATGCCTTTTTAAATATGCCTTTGACATCTTCATCCTATCTTGTTCAGGATGCTCAGGTGCCTTTCTGTCAGATGGTGCTTCACGGAAGCATTGACTATGCAGGAAATGCTGTAAATACTGCAAAAGAGCCTAAATATATGATTTTGAAATCGGTAGAAAGCGGAGCTTCTTTATATTACAGCTGTATAGAAAAGAAAGACGGCGAGCTTATAAACACCGACTTTGAAAAGTATATATCGGCAACTCCCTTTGATAATTCAAAGCAGGAGATTTCAGAGCTTTATAAAAAGTATAATGAGGCTTTAAGTGTAACCTACGGACAGTATATAAAAGCTCACGAATATATAAATGAGTTTGTTACAAAAACACTTTACGAAAATTCAGTATGCGTTATTGTAAACTATTCTTCTCAGACCGTTAATGTTGACGGTACTGAAATTGCGGGTATGGACTTTGCAGTTATAAAAGGATATAATAATTAGAGAGGAGGAATAATTAAGAATGCGAAAAGGCAAAACAATGAGCGTTGAAAAACAGCTTTCAATTTACGGATACATATTTATTATTCCTCTTATTTTCGGAGCCTTGTTTATCTGGCTTCCCAATATTATCTCTTCTTTTAACTATACAATCAATGAGCTTACCGTTACAGCGGAGGACGGCATTGTTCTCTCCTTCAGAGGCTTTGAGTATTTCAAAACAGCTCTTACTCAAAACGCAGAATTTATTCCTCTGCTTTTATCCACTTTGCAGACAGTGGTAGCTCAGATACCCATTATAATTATTTTCAGCCTTTTTATTGCAGTTATATTAAATCGAAAATTTTTCGGAAGAACTGTAGTAAGAGCTATATTCTTTATCCCCGTAGTGCTTGTTTCGGGTGTTGTATCCAATACGGCATCACAGACAGGTCTTATGGATATTATGTCCTCAGCGGCGCAGACAGGCGGAGAAGAGAGCTTTGAGCTTGCATCCTCTGTAAGTATGCTGCTCACCTCCTTGAATATGGGAGAGGGCGTTACCGAGTTTATTTCCTCGTCAGTAGAAAATATAAGCGAAATAGTGCAAAGCTCAGGCGTTCAGATATTTATTTTTATAGCGGCGCTTCAGGAAATTCCCACCTCTCTTTACGAGGCTTCGGAGGTAGAGGGCTGTTCAAAGTGGGAGTCCTTCTGGAAAATAACCTTCCCTATGCTGTTGCCGCAGATATTGGTTGTAACAATATACACCTTTGTAGACTGTCTTTCAGACAGTACGCTTGATTTGTATAAATATCTTGACAGCCTTGCTTTCTCACAGCAGCAGTATTCCTATGCTTCCTCTATGTACTGGCTATATTCTCTAAGCCTTGCGCTTATAGTGTTAATTGTTGCAGGAATTGTAGGCGCTGTAAACCGTTCAAGCAGAAAGGGGTTGAGTTGATGAAGCGTTCCTTTATTAAAAAGAAAACTCTCAAAAAAATCCCCGTTGACATTATTTGTTACATTCTTCTTTTCGGACTCTGCTTTATTATTCTTAAGCCTTTTTCGGTAAAGATTTTATCTGCTTTTATGTCGCAGGACGATTTAGTTGATATCACAGTACAGAACATTCCTAAAAACTGGAGTCTGTTTCACTGGGAAACAGCCTTTAAAGGCTTGAGAATAGCAGATGCAGGCTTGAAAACACTTCTTTTGTCAACACTTGCCGCAGTTATACAGACTATTTCATCGGCTATGGTAGGCTACGGACTTGCAAGATTTAAGTTCAAGGGCAGAACGCTTGCCCTGGTAATTGTAATGGTAATAATGCTTATACCCTCTCAGGTTACCGAGATTTCACAGTTTATGTATTTCGGATTTTTCGGAATAGGCAGTTTTCAGTTAAATCTGTTAAATACTCCCTGGATGACAGTTCTTTTATCAATCGGTACCTTAGGCTTTAAGCAGGGACTGTATATCTATTTTTACAGAGCCTTCTTTATGGGACTTCCCGTAGACTTGGAAAATGCCGCTTATATTGACGGCGCATCGGTTATGAAAACCTTCTGGCAGATTATACTGCCAAATGCGAAGGCTATTATGTCTACTGTATTTCTGCTCTCTTTCTGTTGGCAGTGGACAGATGTGGACTTTGCAAAAACCTTTCTTGATGTATACAGGCCCCTTACACTCTCGATAGAAACAATCAATGCAGAAACTATTGTATCAACCGCTATTTCAAGAAATGCGGCGGCTGTTTTGATAATTCTGCCACTTATTGTATTGTTTTTAATATGTCAAAAAAATCTAATAAAAAGCCTGTCCCAAAGCGGATTGGCAAACTAACGGAGGTAAAAAAATGAAAAACACAAAGCTTCTAAAGGCAATCTGTATGATTGCGGCGCTTGTTATGTGCCTTGTTATTGTTACAGGCTGTAACAGCAAAAAGCCTACTGATTTGACAAGCAGCTCCATTCAGGACTCTTCATCAGATGCAGACGGCAACACTGATTCATCAAATGACAGCACCGACTCTTCCGATGCCACAGATTCTTCTTCTGACGGTAACGGGGCAAGCTCAGGCACACCGTCAAATTCAGGTAACGGCTCATCCTCCGCTACCACAAACGATAAAATCGTAAGCCTTAAGGGACAGACCTTTGTTATCGGCTCAGGATTTTTCAATGACCTTTTAGACCCTGCAACAGCAGAGCTTATTGAAATTATCGAAGAAAAATTCGGCTGTAAAGTAAAAATCAACTATTTCTGGCCCAGCCTTTCTGCTATGCAGAAGAAAATAGCTTCCGGCGATAAGGTTGCCGATATCGTTGATATGCCTGCAGATCTTATGTATCAGAGCGCTATGGCAGGTTATCTTAAGCCTATGAATACTCTTTCAGGTATAAACGTAAACGATTCAAGATGGATAAGCGGTGCTAAAAACCTTGCAACCTTCAAGGGTAATACCTGGGGTGTAAACTGCTGGTATCCCCCCTCTGCAAGAACAGCAATTATCTATAACCGTGACCTTTTAAAGAAAAACAATATAACACAGAATATGGAATCCCTCGTTAAAAGCGGCGGCTGGACCTTTGCAAAATTAAAGGAATATGCAAAGGCTACCACAAAGGATACAGACGGCAACGGCGAAATTGATACCTATGGCTTCGGCTTCGCAGATTCAGGCTATGCTGCAATCAACTTTATGGCGGCAAACAACGGCGGTCTTGCAAAGGTTGCTTCAAACAAAGTAAGTGAAGCTTTCTCAAGCCAGAATTCTATCGAAGCAATAAACTTCTATAATGACCTTGTAAATGTTGATAAGGTTGTAAAGCTTACAGCGGAAGGAAAGCCCGCTGATATGGACCAGCTTTTTGTTGACGGTAAGCTTGCATTCTATCTTTGCGAGTCCTGGAAGGCTGTTCAGGTTGTAAAGCCCAAGGCAGACAAGCTTGACTACGGTATTCTTCCTATGCCTAAGGGTCCCAAGGCTTCCGACTATGTAACATCTGCAGAAAACTATCCCGAATTCTTCTGCATTACATCTACAAACAAAGAGCCTGAAAAGGCAGTTTCCGTACTTAACTATATTGCAAAATATTACGCTTCTGCAGGTCAAGGCGATTGGTGGCTTGAAGATGTAGTTGCTAAGGACTATTTCAAAGCAGGCGACAAGGCAAGCCTTGAAATGTACAAGCTTATAGTTGACAAGAGTGCTATTGACGTAGGCTTTATCGTTGACAGCTTAAGACAGGGCTTCTATACAGAGGTAGTTGAAAAGAGTATCTTCCAAAAGCAAATCACACCCTCTGCGGCAATAGATAAAATTAAGGGCTTATATCAGAAAGAGCTCGACAGTGTATTCAACAAATAGTATAAAAAGGTACAAATATTGCCGGGGGTTATTAAGTGAAAAACGAAAAATGGATTTGGATTGAAGAAAAATATAATAACAGACCCGAGCTTGTTATTTTCAGAAAAAAGGTATTTGTTGACAAGGTGCCCAAAAGTCTTGAAATAAATATTGCGGCGGACAGCAGATACCTTTTGAGAATAAATTCAGCTATAGTAAGCAGAGGTCCGGCAAGAAGCACGGCAGAAAAAAGATATGTAGACAGCGTTGATATTGCCCCCTATCTTACACAGGGAGATAATGTAATCACAGCAGAGGTAATTCACTACGTAGGAAACAAGCATATTGCCAACTTGTTTTTGGCAGGTCCCACCTCAGTACCCGCTACCGAGCAGGGCGGCTTGCTTATATACGGAGACGAAAGATTTTGCACAAATTCGGAGTATAAATGTATAAGGGCGCAGGGATATCTTTTCGAGGAGGACAAGATAGCAGGCTATTTAGGCTTTTTTGAAAAGGTTATTGCCTCTGAGATGCCCCGCAATTTCACACAGCTTGATTTTGATGACAGTGCGTGGATAAATGCCGTTGAAATATTTGGAAACGAGCCCTTTATTTATTACGGGCTTTCAAATGTATGGCAGCTTGAAAAGCGCAGTATTCCAATGCCCTACGAAGAGGAATATACAGACGTTAAAATAAACAGATTCAGCGGCGCTTCTTTTGCCACAGAGGATAAAAAGAGCTTTGACTTTAAAGCAGGTCAGGACGGCTTTATTGAGCTTGATATGCAGACTTATTTCACAGGCTATCCCGTTATTTTAGTATCGGGAAGCGCTGAAACCCATATCACCTATTCTGAAAGCTATATGTTTGACGAGGGTTATAAAAAGGAATTAAAGCTTGTGCGTGACGACTTTTCAAGAGAGGGTGCGTATCTTACGGGAAGCGTTGATACCTACCTTTCAAGCAAAGAAACAAGCGTATACACGCCCTTTAATTACAGAGCCTTCCGATTTATAAAGTTAGAGGTTAAAAACGCAAAAGAAAATGTACATATAGAGCTTTTGCCCTTTATACGTACAGGCTATCCTCTCAAGGTAACAACTGAGTTTTCCTGTAATGACAGCATTTATGAAAAAATGTGGCAGGTCAGCATACTGACTCTTAAAAGCTGTATGTATGAAAGCTATATGGACTGCCCTCATTACGAGCAGATGCAGTATATTATGGATACAAGCCTTGAAGCTTTATATACTGCTATGCTGTCAAGAGACGGCAGACTTGCCAAAAAGGCGCTTTGCGATTTTGCGGATTCGCAGACACAAAGCGGACTTTTGACCTGTAATGCTCCCTCTAATATAAGGCAGATAATACCGGGCTTTTCTCTCTTCTTTATCTATATGCTTGAAGATTATTATATGTATAATTCTGACGGTGAGCAAGCAGTAAGAGAGCATTTGCCTGTTGTTGAGAAAATTCTTAACTTCTTTTTAAAGCATATTTCCGACAACGGCTTGCTTGATAATACAGGCTTCTGGCAGTTTGTCGATTGGGCAGACGAGTGGGATGCCGGTATACCTGTTAAAGAAGACAAGGAAAACGTTATTTACTCTATGATGCTTGTGTCGGCGCTCCGCAGTGCTTCAAGGCTTAACCGCTATGTAGGAAGAGCCTGCACAGCCTCTGAATATGAAGAAAAGGCAGTAAAGCTTTCAGAGAGCATAAATTCCCTTTGTATTGATGACAATGACGGAATGTACTATCACGAGATAGGGGAAAGCAAAAAATCTCAGCAAGCGCAGGTATGGGCAGTGCTGTCGGGACTTTGCACAGGAGAAAAGGCTACAGAGATAATGAAAAAGGCTGTAACTGACTCAGAAATGATAAAATGCTCCTTCTGTATGCACTATTTCCTATTCAGAGCATTGGAGAAAACAGGGCTTTACAGCTATGCTCAAAAGCTTTGGACACCGTGGCAGGAAATGCTCAAGGTAAATATCTTTACCTGGGCAGAGGACTCTGTCAACTGGAGAAGCGATTGCCACGCCTGGAGTGCATCGCCTCTTTATGAGTTTGTTGCCTGCGGACTTGGTGTAACTCCTCTTAAGAGAGCCTTTGAGGAAATTAAAATCGAGCCTAAAATGCTGTGGCTTGAAAGCTGCTCAGGTCAGTTTGATACGGGAAAGGGTATAGTAAATATTTCTTGGAACAAAACTGACGACAAGTTTAAAATAGAGGTAAGCTCAAAGAATAAAATAAAAGCGCTTATAGTTCTTCCAAACGGCAAACAACACAGTATTGAGATTGATGGGAAAGTAAACTTTGAGTGCTAAAAAAAGCAAGAACGAAAATTTTTCGTTCTTGCTTTTTAATGTGCCAAAGGCACAATTCATGAAAGCTTTTGCTTTCAATTCATGCAATCGCAAGATTGCAATTCATTATATCAAGCCTCTGCTTCATACTTTTTCAAAAGCTTTAGTTTTTCTTCGAATAAAAGCTTTTTATCCATATTAATATATATACATTCCTTACACATTCCCGAAATATCTATACTTATCTACTCAAGACTGCACTTGCCATTATTTTGATAAATACAAAAACAGTTTTCACAATTCATACTATCACCTCAAAATTATTTAGATATACAGTATATCTATAAATAACATTATAGCACATATTTTTATTAAAATAAATTCATAATATATTTATTTTGAGGTGTTATTGTGGCTATTAAAAGTGTATCTATAAGAATTGAAGAGGAGATGCTGAATAAGCTTTCTTATGTGGCAGATTATGAAGGAAGAAGCCTTAACAGTCATATCCTTGTTTTAATCAGAGAAAGCATCAAGGCTTTTGAAAATGAAAACGGAGAAATTGAGGGCAATATAAATCCCGATGTAAATGTTAAACCAAGTCGTAAGTAAAAAATCAACTCAAGATAAGAGATAATAGATATTTGCGGTTTTTCAACTGTTCGTTATTATCTATTATCTAAAAAACGAAGACGCTTCGTAAAGAAGGAGGCTTCGTTTTCTTATAACAAAAACACCACAGATTCAAATTTAAAATCTGTGGTGTTAAAATTTTATTTTAGATATTTTGTGGGGTTAACGTTTGAACCCGAATTGTTTGTAAGCTCAAAGTGAAGGTGAGGACCTGTTGCATTACCTGTTGCACCAACTGCTGCAATAGTCTGTCCCTGAATAACCTTTTGGCCTGCTTTTACATAAAGTGCGCTGCAGTGATAATATCTTGAATAAATGCCGTTACCGTGATTAATAATTACAGCATAGCCTGCGCCTGTTTTAAGCCAGCCTGCAGTAACAACAGTACCCGCATCAACAGCAACGATTGCAGAGCCCTTAGGAGCGCCGATATCAATAGCACCGTGAAGCTTGCCCCAACGCATTCCGTAAGGAGAGGTAATTCTTCTTGAAGCTGGAACGGGCCATACAAAAGTTCCGGAAGGAGCTATGGGCTTTGTTCCGACTAAAACCTGTGCAGTAACAGGCTTTGAAAGATTAACCTTTTCAAGAACAACTCTGTCTGTTTCAACGCCGTCAATATATGTTACAGTAGCTGTAATCTTATTCTCGCCGTTTTTACCCTTTGTAGTTGTTTTACTCTGTCCTTCGTAAAGGTCATTTGTATAAGATGTTTTTGTAGTAAATTCAATTTGCTCTGTATAGGTGATTGTTCTTACAACCTTAACGCCGATATCAAGCTTGGGAGTTGCAACATAAAGCTTTTGACCTACACGCAATTTGTTTAAGTCCTTATCGGGATTAAGACTCTTAAGCTTTGAAATAGTAATTCCGAATTTTGTTGAAATTCTGCTGGGAGAGTCGCCCTTTTCAACAATATAAATATTGTCGTCAGAAGGGGTTGCAAAAAGCTCTTTAAGCTCGTCGGGAGAATATATAAGGCTTCTTGCATACATATTCTTTTCAACGGTTACATCTTTGACAAATTCAACTGTTTCTCCGGGGGTACCTGTTGAATATTCTTTCTTGATTTCTTCGAGCAAATTGAGAAGCTCGGACTCTTTACGGCAAGCGCCTATAAACTCGTTATCAATAAATAAGCCGTAGCTCTGACCGATTTCTTCCTCAGCCTGAGTATAAACTGCATTGTAAACGTCCTGATTGGAGCCGATTTGATTTTTGCTTACTATTGAATAAGAGAAGGTGGGGATTTTTTCATAAAAATATTCTTCGCCCACTTTTTCGCTGATTGCATTTTCAACCTGTTCTATTGCAAGCTCATATTCCTGCTGATTGCTTACATAGCCTACGGGAACATTGTCAATTTCAACTTTAAGAGCAACAGCATAGGTCTGAGAAGCAAAAACAACAAAGCCGATAATAGCAACGCCTGCGACCTGTAAAGCTAAACGATAATGCTTTGCAAAGAACCTTGCAACTGTAAGACCTGCTTTCTTACATAAAGAAAAAAGAAGAGCAAAACAAATGAGTACACATTCAAAAAACTTTCCTACCGCACTTGTTTTTCCTGCGTAAGATGCAAGCTTGTCAATATATTTAGCAATTTTTAAGATTATTCTTTTAAGCTTTTTTGAAAATCCTGTCAATTCAATTTCCTCCTTTGGCAAAAGCTTCAGGTAGATATATTACGAATAAATGTTATTATTTTTGATTTAAAAAGTTACAAATCGGTTACAACTGTTACAATAATACACTATTTTTGTAACTTTTTCAATAGTTTGACGCAAAAATAGGCTATTATACCAATAAAAAATCAACAACTAATAACTTTTTATATATTTTCACCTGTGAGAAGGAATATATTGTAAAAAAAGGGAATGTAAAAAAAGCGCAGAGCGCATAAAACAAGTAAATAAAGTAACCATATACCATCATTTAATGAAAGAAAGAGCAAAAATTAATAGAAAAATATTTTCAGATAATTCTTTTAATAAATATACGTTTTATGCTATCTGCCAATTTCGCCCTCGGAGTACCTCTGTACACCGTCGGGTAACCGCCAACAAAAAAATTGTCGGCGCGAAATTGACATATTCTGCACATTTTTTCCTATCCCTTACAAAAAGAGGCTGTAAAAAAACGAAAGTTTTTTTACAGCCTCTTAAATTATCTTAAATTTTCCCAGGTTTCAAAAACTTTTTCTGCGTTTTCGGGCTTAACTCCGGGACCGAATTCAAACTGTGCAATACAGCCTCCGTTCTTCCAAAGCTTTTCGTAAACATTTTTAACAGCATTTTCAACATCTTCGATACTGTCGCCGGAAAGAATGTGCTGTCTGTCAATTTCTCCCCAAAAGGTGATTTTACCGCTATACCGAGCAAGCTCGTCAATGCCCATACAGAATATCTGTGAATTGAGAGCATCAAGACCTAACTCAATGAGCTTAGGATAAATTGCCTTAACACATCCGTCTGAATGCATAAAGGTTTTTTTACCGTATTTTTTTGCTATGTTTATATAATCACGGTACATAGGCATAAAATACTTGTCCCAGAGCTCAGGAGAAATCAAAAGATTGTTTTGAGAGCCCCAATCGTCCATAAGCATAATTGCATCAACGTCAGTCTGCGCCCAAAAAGTAACGGCTTCACAGTAAAAAGCGTGCATTTTTTCCATAAATGAAAGCATTTCTGCGGGCGGGTCAAGTAAATCCATGTAAAGATTTTCTGTGCCTCTTATAAACTGCAGCTGTTCAAAGGGACGGGGGAAAAAGCCCGACATAACAAAGCAATCGGTGCTTTTGCAAAATTCATTTACCTTTTCCTTGTCAAGTGTCAGCATTTCTACGGGAATGTGAACCTGTGAGATATCACACCACTCGTCATCCTTGACTATAGGCTCTTTAACCTCTCCGATTATTCCGGGATGTATATTTATGAATTTACAGCCCCATTCGTCAATATATTCTCCCATCTTATAGGGAGAGCCCTCTGTTTTAGGCTCTTCTTTATAAATACAGGGCGCTGATACAATATCATCGGGATATTTATCCGCTATTTTTGATAACGAATCGGGGTAATTTGTTCTTGCCCAAGGTAAAACCCATAGCTGACGGGGTACTCTGTCATTTGTATTTTTAAATTCAAGGGTGTTTTTTACAAGTTCTCTGGATGTCATAAAATCATTCCTTAAAGAGAAACGACTGCCATAGAACAGTCGTTTCTGCAAAATATAATTATAATGGTTATAGTTAGTCGAAAAAGTAAATAGAAATACTTTTTCGACGCCAAATCAATGATTTGGAAGCAAATTTTCGAAGAAAATTTGACAATAACCATTGCAATAAGCGTTTCGACAAACAACACTCATTATGCGTTTGTTAAAACATAATTTCTGATAGCAATCAAGTCAAGCACGTCTGTAGCGCTGTCGTTATTAACGTTGATAGCTGCTACGCTCTCTGCAGAAATCTCAGCGCTTGAAAGGAGATAGCTCTTTGCATAAAGAATGTCTATAAGCTCAATTTTTCCGTCGCCGTATACGTCGCCTGCAACAACTGTTTTGTAGGTGCTTACTGTGCCGTTTGAGTTGATTTCAACGGTAAGACCTGTTCTTGCTATAGCTTCATCCTCTAAAACTCTTATAGAGCTGTTGCCAAGCAATACAGCGGAATTAAAGAAGCTGTCAACAGCCTGTCCGAGTGTAAAGCCGTAGATAACGTTGCCTGCGATTGTGTTTTCGGGTAACTGAACGAAGTTATTGTATTTTGCAGTGTCAACTTCCATTTCGAAAGCGCCGCCGCCTGCTACTGAAAGGGTTAAGCCCTTATTTCCTGCAAAGGGGAATTCAAGGCCGAGATAATTTGTCTGCGCATTTTCGAAGCTTCCGATGTTTACACCGTTTACATATGCTGTAACTGTAGGCTCATTGTATACTAAGGTTACATAGTGCATCTTGTTGTATTCAAGACCTATGCCCTGAGTAACTGCATCACTTGTTCCGCTGTTCTTAAGCTCATATACAAAGCCGCCCTCTGCTGCGCTTAAGGATGCAAAAATACCTGTGCTTGCAAGGATGGGGGAAACTGAGTCTACACTCCAGTTAAGAACTATTGAAGCCCAACCGCCTTCAAGGGATTTTACGTTGAAGCCGTAGGTCCATACGCCTGTTGACATAGGAGCGAACTTGTTTGGCATTGCTGTATATACTGACATATGGTCGCCTGCTGTGAACTTTAAGTTTGCTTTGTCATATGCTCCGGAAATCTCAACAGCGGAAGTGTTTCCTACTGTTTCCCAATCTGTTGTATTGGTATCAATGATTATTCCGCAGTTTCCGCCGCCGCCCACTGTAAGTGTCAAGCCTTCAAGACCTACGAGTGCAAAGTCAAAGCCAAGCTGATTTGCCATTGACATACTGTTGTAGCTTACTAAAAGCTCGCCGTCGATATAAATATCAATTTTTCCTGTAGCTGCATCTACAAGCTTAATCTTTAAAAGATGTGATACATTAGTGTCTATTGCTTTGTTTGCAATTGCTCCGACATTTGCAGGAGCTGTGTCGGCACCGTCTCTTACTTCAATATTGCCGTTTGTAACATTGAAGAATATACCGTTTGAATGTAATGAGCCGTTGGGGGATGCTGACCAGCATAATACAAAGGGAACCCAGCCGCCTGCTAAGTTTGTTGCCTTGAATCTGAATGCAAATTCGCCGGGGGCAACGGGAGCAAGCTTGTTGGGAAGATGCGCATATTCTGCGCCCCAGTTATATGCTGCGTTAAAATCAATCTGTGCTGCTGTGCCGTTAGCGGTTACGGTTACGTTTGTGCCGACTGTTTCCCAACCGCTAACTGCTTCTGCGCTTGCAGAAATGCCAAAGGTCAATGCAAGGGACATGATAATTGCCAGAACTGTTGCTAAGGTAATTGCTCTTTTCATTTTTCTTTCCTCCTGATAATTTTTTATTTTTATTATTTCTGAGCTCTTTTTCTAACACTTAATACGCATACAAAAGCGCAAAGTATAAGTGATATCATAAGAACTATAGCCCACATTGAAACAGAGTCTCCTGTGTTTGCGTTGCCTGTGTATTCGTTTGCAAAATAATCCTTTACTCTTGTATCTCCGTCAAACATTGAAATTGTTGCAATTGCAGAGGCTTTTGCTGAGTAATCGGTTATTTCGTCACCTGCTACGTCAAAGAATTTAATCTGAAGGTCGTCTGTTGCATAAAGATATGCTAAAATCTCTTCTATTGTAAGACTGCCGTCAAAGGAGATTCTATCATCGTTTATAGTTACAACAGTATCGTCAAGAGAAACAATTTCGGAAGAAGAATAATCGTTTAAATCATCTTCAAGAGAATCGTAGGGAAGAGGGTCTTCCTCGTTTATATAGCTTACTTCAAATTCAGAGGATGCATCGGCGCTTCCGAAGAGGGACATTGTAAGCTTTTCTTTTTCAAGAAGAGGAATAAATTCGGGAGCCTCGTTAGCGATAATAAGCTGGTCATTCATTTCTACGCAAATTTCATCGTTTTCATTTACGTAAATCTTAAATCTCATTTTCTTTCCGTACTTTGTGAAGGTATCGCCTGCGCTTTCCCAAAGGGGAGTTGCGCCCATACCGCTTTGACCCAGATGCTTAACCTGAACACTCAAGTCGCCGCCGAATATAATAGCAAGACCTTTTGTATTAGCCGCATGGGTTTCTATTCCGTCAGAGAATAGGAATGCGTGCCAGTCGGTAGGACCTTGGTCAACGATTTTAACAGAAAATTCAATCTTTTTATCGTTTTTAGCAAGCTTTGTTACTGCAATACCGTCTACAAAGGTACAGCCTTCTTCAAAATAAATGGATTGAACGCCGTCCTGTTCATAAACTGAAAGCATTGAGGAGAAGCCTGTTCCTGCCATTGCGGAGGGAACAAAATCTCCGTCCTCATAGCTTAAAACCTTCTTGGGCTTTAAGTCGATGAGTGTTTCAAAGTTGCCGTTTGAGTTGCCTGAGGTATATGCAATAACCAAATCGTTTTCCATAATGGAAACGAAATCGGGATTTGTAATCTGAGCAACCTCAAGTCCGTCTACACATACAGTAACCTTTTTGTCAGTACCCTCTCCGCTGAGGATAAATGCAAACTGCATCTGTGCGCTGAGAGAATAGCCAAAGGTTGCTATCTGACGGTTGTCAGCATTTCCGAGAGAATAATTTAAGTTTACCTCACCGTTTCCGCCGCTGCCGCCGAAAACTAAGCTTATTGCCTTTGTATTAAGGAAATCGCCTGTAATTCCGTTTGTAATAATTACTGAGGACCAGTCGGAGTCGGGGTGAGTAATTTCTGTTATATTCATAACAAGCTTATCTGTCTTGGGTAGGTTTACAGAGTTTGTAACCATATTCCAGGAGGGAGCGCCTGCATCACTCTTGAAAACTGTCTTATATCCGTCTGCGTAATTTTTAACTCCGCTTATGTCGGTTGCAGGGTTAAGCGCTGTGCTTGTCCAGAAAAGAGTGTTTTCGTTGATTTTTGCAATAGTGCTTCCAAGCTCGTCATATTTTGAATCAATTACAGCTTGTGAGGAGCTTGCATCGTTTGCAATAGCTTTACTTGCACTTATAAGTGCAGAAAGCTCTGCGTAGCTTACAGCTTCGGAATGGAGCTTTACTAAAAGCTTCTCTGCTGCCTTAATTCTTTCATTTAAGGCAGAGGGATTTCCGTTTTTAACTATTGCGGCACGGAAGGATTCTGTTGCTGTTGTAAGCTGAGCAACTAAGCTGTCAATCTCAGACTGAGGAGCTGTCTTGCTGTCCAAAGCGGCTTTAACGCTGTTAAGAACTGCTAAAAAGCTTTCTTTAGCGGCTGTGGGAGCTTGAGAATAGTCAGTTCCCTCTGCTGTATTGTCATAAAGCTCTTTAGAATCTGTATACATACTGTTCAATACGTCCTTATCAGGTGTAGGAACAATCTGCGAAACAAAAAGCTCATATGCAGCCTTAAGATTTTCATATACCGATGTAATCTGTGTAGGTGTTGATGCGTTGTCAGCATAAGTATTTTCAGCCGCACTCAAAGCGTTTCCAAGCGCCTGCTTCTGAGCTGCTGTTACCTGTCCGTACTCGGCTACAGAGGCATTACCTACTGTACTGTCATAAACAGGCTTTACAGTATCAATAAGTGATTTTAATTCGGATGCCTCTCTGTATACGATAGAGGTGTCAATGTCCATTTCAAAAGCACCGCCGCCGCATACTGCGAAGGTAATTCCGTCATAGCCTACAAAAGGATATTGAACGTAGAATGCGGATTGCATAGAGGGATAGCTGTATTCTGCAACCTTTGTTCCGTTTACAAGTACTGTGAATATTCCTGTAGAATTACATTCTACAACTACTCTGTAATCACGGTTAAGCTCGATTTCATACGGGCCGCCCACAACGGTTTGCTGATTTTTAACGCTCATGGTATAGCCTGTGCTTCCGCCTTGCTCAAAGACTAAGAATACACCGCTGTTGGAAAGAGCAGGGGAGCCGAGAGTAACCTCCCAGCACAAGTTCATCATAGCCCAGCCGCCGTCAAGGTTTTTTAAATTACAGACAAAGCTCCAAGCACCAAATGAAAAGGGCTTAAAGCAGTGGGACATCTGCGCATAAACGGAGGTATGGCTTCCGCCTGTAAACTTCAAGTTTACATTGTCCCCGTTTTCGTCTATCTGAACATATGAAGCATTACCTACTGCCTGCCAGGAGTTTCCGTTTGCATTGATATTGATAGCAATAGAAAGAGTGCAAGCAAGTATAACTAAGGTAATTGCAATAGATAGAAGTCTTTTTTTCATAATCTGTCACCTTCTTAGCCGTTATATGAATTATATGCACTCTGATAAATGGAAACAAATTCTTCAACGCCGAGTCTCTTAAGCTCTGCAAGATAATCGTTCCAGCCTGTGTCAATGTTCATATCGCCCTTAACAAAGGCAAGACCTGTATTGTAAGCGTAGCTGTGTATCGGGTCTGCAAGGGTATTAAGCTTTGCGCTCTGTACCTTTGTAAAGAACAGATGAGGGATAAATTTGCTCTGAATAAGAGGTCTGTAAAGGGAGTTGCTCATTCCCTCGTCTATATCACGGAAGAATTTATCTGCTTCGGTCATCTTTGATGCATCTTTTTCTGCCCAGACATTCTTTGCAGCAAGAGTGTACCAGGAAGGAAGAACGTATCCGGGAGCAATCTTGTATCTGTCAGAGTCTGTCTTCTTGGGAAGAATTTCAAGCTTTCCGTTTGAAAGCTTCTTATAGAAGCCGCTGCTTGCACTGCCGTATTGCTCGAATACGTAGCCCTCTGTTGTAAAGAAGTAGTCAACCCATCTCAAAGCAGCTTCAACCTTGCTCTTATTCTTATCCTTAAGAGCAGAAGCGGTTATTACAAATGCAAAAGGATAAATCTTTTCACGCTGACGAGCCCAGACAGTCTGCTTTGAATCAGCTGTGCTCTTTAAAGCGGGAAGCATAGTGTAGTTCTTAAGCTCTTTTTCGCTGAGAGTTGTTGTTCCTGCAACTGCAGTAAATACGCCAACCTTACCTGTTCTTGCTTTTCCTGCAACAGTTGCTTTGCCTTCAAGTACATTCTTGTCGCAAAGGCCTTCGGAATATAAAGTCTTATAGAATTTAATTGAATCTCTGTATGCCTCTGTTGCCATAAAGTAACCGATTTTATTGTTGCTGTCAACATACATACGGTCTGTTGTCCAGTCCCAAGCAAGTCCCTGAGGAGCGCCTGCAAGCATAACGTTGAAAAGACTTGTAGCAATCGGGATTTCGTCCTTCTGTCCGTTTCCGTTGGGGTCACCGTTTTTGAACTGTCTTAAAACGTTCAACAGCTCAGAATATGTTGTAGGCATAGGAAGAACAAGATTTTCAAGCCATGTCTTGTTTATATACATCTTCTCGGGGAAAATTGTGTGGTCATCAACTGAGTGAATTAAGGGTACTGAGTAGATATGTCCGTCGGGAGTGGTAACACTCTTTTTAGCAACGCTGTTTTGCTCAAGAGCAAGCTTAACGTTGGGAGCCCACTGAGAGAGCATATCTTCAATGGGAACAAGCATATCCTGTCCGCCGTAGGTGATAATGTCTGTTGCGGAAAGACCGTCAATCATACACATAACATCGGGGGGATTTCCGCTCATAAGTGCAAGGGAAGCCTTGTTGTTTCTGTCTGATGTGGAGAAAAGCTCCCAGTTGATTTTAATGTTTGTCTTTTTCTCGTATTCCTTTGAAAACGCCATAGTGTCAAATTCACCGTGCATTGACGTTTTCTCCGCCATAACGGTAAGCTCGATTTTATCCTTTACAATGGGGAAGCCGGAGGTGTAAGCATTACCTACAAGCTTTCTTTCGGTTTCTACGCCCTCGTTGCCTGCGTCGGGGGTTATGTTGGGAGTTTCACCGGAAGGAGTTTCGTCGGAGGTGGAGTCGGAGCTTGTTGCATTGTCTGTCGAGGAAGAGCTGTTGTTAGTGTTTCCGCCGATAATATCGGAGGAGGTTGTTGCGCCGTTCTTTCCGTTACAGGAAACAAACAGCATTAAAACAGCGAGCACCAAGCAAACAATTCTTAGTTTTTTGTTCATAGTTGAGCATATCCTTTCTTTTATTTAATCGGTAACAATTTTTCCTGAGCAATTTGAATGTACTTCAATTTTCTTTGAGGTGTTGCTTCCGGATACTGTATTTCCGCTTGATGTTATATCCTTTGACATTCCTACGAAAATTGCGCTTTTGGGAGTAAGTCCGTACAATGATCCCAATTTATTTGCTCCGTTTTTAAGAGCATTTTCAATTGTGTTATTTGAAATTTTAATACCCGTACAGTTTGTTACGAATATTCCGTAAAGCTGAGTGTTTTTAATAGTGTTATCGGATATAACGATATTTTTGTTTTCAAAGCAGGAGTAGAAGCCTTCAACACCCGCAGGATGCGCAACTCCGATATGTATTGCACCAAGCATATCGTTTTCAGCCCATTTAAGCATATTTCCGCTGCTGCCTGAGCCTGTTATTTTATTGTTTTTAATAGATACGTTAACGGCAAAGGAGGACTCGCACCAGTATATGTCAGCGTGGGCAACTATAGCTGAGCTTGTGTTGTTTTCAAAAACATTGTTTTCAATTACAATATTCTGACCTTTGACTACAGCGCCTCTTGCTCTGTTGTTTTTAAATGTGGAGTTTCTGATTATTCCGCCGCTTCCCACTCTGTCAACACTTGTTATATGGTCGCCCTCTTTTACGTTGAGAGCTTTATCAAGTGTTATTTCATATACAAGAGTGTCGTCCTGAAGTGTTTTATCGTAATTTTTATATGCGGCAACAATTTTTGATTTTAAAGACGCATCGTTTTTCTTTTTAAAGGCTGTTATTTTTGCCTTGCCTACGGATAAGTAGCCGTTGTCCTTAAAGCCTTCAACTGTTTCGCCCACATCAAGAGGTGTGTCCCATTTTGGAGTTACAGTAAGTACGTTTCCGTTTACTTTTAAAACGTGGAAGAAGAAGCCTTGAATGTTTACGCCGTCATCTGCGCTGTTGCTTACGGTACAGCCGTCAATCAGCGGACCTTTTTTAACATTTCCAAAGTGGAAAACGTCGCTAAGCACCGTCATAAGAGGCTTTCTGTTAGCTGATATAACTTCACCGGGGATAACCTTTACATTTTTTATTGTGCTTCCGCCCTCGCCTGAGGACTCGCTGACAACTGTTCCGGGGGACTGATAAACAGTAATATTTTCATATTTTGTTCCCGCACAGTTCATAGCATTAAAGGTAGGAGCGCCCGCCCAGTTAAAGAGTGTAATTCTGTCCCCAGCCTGAGGAGCACGTACACCGTCACGGGTACCGAAGGTCAAGGTCATAGTAAGACCGTTGCTGCCTTCTTTTTTTATGTTTTCATATGCGTATGTATGGCTTGCGCCCTCAATGAGATTTCCGTTACTGTCAAAGAGCATAGAGTATACAACCTTTGACTTGTCAAAAATCCAGGAAGCGCTGTTTGAGTAGCCGTCGTCAACCTTCATTTTAACTGTACTGCCCGAAACTGACTGAACGACACCCTGAGTATAAACCTTGGGGTCATAGTCGACAGTTAAATCTTTAAAGGTAAGATTTTTACAGCTGTTGAGGTAAAAAGCGCCGACATTTCTTGTATATACAAGCTTTGCGCCGTTTCCCTTTATTGTCATATTGGAAATAGAGTTGAAATTAACAGTGCTGTCAAGCTTATATATTTTGTTTTCAAGCTCTAATGTACAGGAAAGCTCTTCTCCTCTTATCTTTGCCGCAGAGATTTTTATTCCGAGACTTTTGACAGCTTCATTTAAAACTGCAGAATCGTTGCCTGCATAAGCGTATTCCGAAATATTTACCTTCATCTCTTTCTTTGTAAGAGGTGCTTCGGAGGAGGATGTATTATTTGAAGCTCCCGAAGAAGAGGGCTGACTGCTTTGAGCCTCGTCTTGTGTAGTGCTTGACTGAGCTTCTGATGATGTGTCCTGTGTCATTTCCATACCGCTTTCCGTAATTTGTGATGAATTGAAGCCTTCGTTGTTTTTTGCATTACAGGAGCAAAGTAAAACCAAAACCAAGGTTAAAATAAGACATTTAAGCTTCATAGGTGTTTCCTCTTTCTACAATGCTTCCTGTGCAGGTTGAGTGAATGTCAACCGCCTTTGAAATCTTATTACCTGTAACGGTGTTGTCTGTTACGGTAACATTTTTTGACATACCTACGAAAATAGCACTTGAAGGAGTAATTCCGTAAAGCTGTCCCACTGTTCCTATACCGTTACAGAAGGGATTTTCGATTGTGTTGTTTCTTATTGTTATGCCGTCACAGTTCATAGCGGCTATTCCGAATGCTCGGCTGTTGGTAATAGTATTGTTTTCTATAAGTATGTTTTTGTTTTGCATACACTGATAAAATCCTGTTACGTTGTTGGGAGGTGCTACGTTTATAAGGATAGCACCTATCTGGTCCACTCTGCCGTCAAGGATTATATTTGAGCTTATTGCACTTGCATTGATTGTGTTGTTTCTTATGATTACATTGGTGGGGAAGCCCGACTCACACCACAAAATATCGGCATGTGCAACTATTGCGGGATGTGTTGTGCTTTCAAAGGTGTTATTTTCAATTACAATATTCTGACCTTTAACTACAACGCCTCTTGCTCTGTTAAGTCCGAAATAGGAGTTTTTAATAACTGCGCCTGCGCCTATTCTGTCAAGAGAGGTTATATGGTCGCCCACCTCTACGCCTATTTCTTTATCAAGAGTAATTATGTATACAAGGGTATCGTCGCCTAAGGCTTTGTCATAGTTTTCATATGCAGCTAATATTTCAGGTGTCCACGCGGCATCTCTCTGTGCCTCAAAAGCTACTACCTTAGCTGTACCTGTTGATACATAGCCTTCGTCCTTGTAGCCCTCTATAGTTTCGCCCACTTTGAGAGGTGTATCCCATTTGGGAGATACTATAAGCTCATTTCCGTTTACTCTTAAAACGTGGAAGAAGAAGCCCTGAATGTTTATGCAGTCATCTCCGCAATGAGTTATTCTGCAGTTGTCAAAGGTTGGACCCTTGCGTACGTTTCCAAAGTGAGTTCCGTCTCCGTTGGCGCTGCGAAGTCTTTCTGCCGTTGCGCCCTCAGGCTTAGGACCGGGAACTATGCTGAAGTTTTTCAGATACATATTGCCTTCACCGCTTGACTCGTTGAGAGCAAAGCCGGGAGAAGAATAAACAGATACATCTATAAAGCTTGTTGTATCACAGTTTGTTACGATTATTGTGCCGGGACCTCTGTGGAAGAGAGAAATGTGGTCATCAACGCTTAATTTTCTTCCGCCGTTTTCTTCACCGAAAACTTTAGTTAATTCTATTACTCCGTTTCCTTTTTCAACAGCATCTACAAATGCGTAGGAGTGGGGAGTATCCTCAAGTACTGCGCCTGTCTCTGAATTATGAATGTTTGACCAGATGTTTCCGTCATTTCCTTCTTTATTATTAAGGAAGCTTGCATCACTGCGGTAGCCCTCGTCTATTTTCACAGTTACACGCTCACCGTTTATGCCTGTAACAACGCCCTGTGTAAACACAAGAGGGTCATAATCCATAGTAAGATTTCTCACAGTGAGATTAGAGCCGTTATACAAATTCATTCCCACAACAGTCTGTGTAAATACAAGCTCTGCACCGTTTCCGTCAATTTCTATATTACTGCCTGTAAAATTCAAGGTCGAAGAGAGTCTGTAGGTTTTGTCCTTAAGATTTAGCACGAATTTTTTGTTTTCTCTTGCCGCAATTGCTTCGTTGCTTCTTGTTGTTAAAGTGCTTAAAGCCTGTGTCAATACCGCTGTATCATTTCCCAATGCTTCAAAATCGGAAATGCTTACATTTACTATTTCCATTACGCTCACATCCTCGGGGGTTAATTCTACTTTTTCATTAAGCATATATCTTTGCAAAAGTATCATATCAAATACATTGAGCTTTCCGTCCTTTACAATATCTGCCGCCTCAAAGCATTCGCCTGAGAGATATGTATCGTACAAAACTCTTTTCTTTATTGTAAGAAGGTCGGTAATTCCTATTTGACCGTCACAGCTTACATCGCCGTATATTACAGTCTTATAAAATTCTGATTTTCCGTTTTCGTTTACCTCAACCAAAAGACCTGTTTTGAGAGCCTGTGTCTGCTCTGAAAGCTTAACGGAGCTATTGCCTAAAATAATACAGGAGGAAAGGAAATCACTTACTGTATCTCCAACCTCAAAGTCTACTATGTAATAGCCGTTTAATCTGTTGTTGGTAAAAGTAACGTTTTTGTCGTATTTTGCAGTGTCAACTTCCATTTCGAAAGCGCCGCCGCCTGCTACTGAAAGGGTTAAGCCCTTGTTTCCTGCAAAGGGGAATTCAAGGCCGAGATAATTTGTCTGCGCATTTTCAAAGCTTCCGATGTTTACACCGTTTATGTACGCTGTTACCGTAGGCTCATTGTATACTAAGGTTAC